>CATKFO010000078.1 GCA_949747515.1 uncultured Eubacteriales bacterium | reverse complement strand
CGCCGCGGCGCCTATGTTCGCTCCCATCAGCGCCAAAGATATGCCCGCCGCAAGAGCGTCGATCGAAGTCGCCACGGAGAGAAGGAGCATTTCCTTAACGTCGAGAGACGAAGAAACCTTTTCTTCTTCTCCAACTTCAGGTTTTATAGCCTCGACGATCATGCGTCCGCCGAGAAAAGCAAGGAGTCCAAAGGCGATCCAGTGATCTATTCTCTCGATATAGTTTTGAAATCCTATTGCGAGAAAATATCCCGCGGTCGGCATAAGCGCCTGAAAAACGCCGAAATAAAGTCCCACCGCCGCCGCGGAGGAAAGCTTTATTTTACCGAAAGCAAGCCCTTTGCAGATAGCTACGGCAAAAGCGTCCATCGACAATCCTACCGCCAGCAGAAGCAAGTTTAAAAGTCCCATTTAAAAAACCGTATTCGTCCGTCCCGCAATGTATTTGCGCGGCGAATGTCATATCCTTTCAGTAAATAGTAAATTACGTACGTGAATTTATTTACAATAAGCGCAAACGTTTTTTACGCTCTCTTTTCGGAGAAAATTAAAGCTTCTTTTTCGTCGCGTTGGTCCGCTTCATTCAAAGAAGTCCTATACCGCGCTTTTCTATCGGCGTTTCGTCTCTTCCAGCGCGGTAGCCGCCGACAATATTCCAAGCTTTCCCGCTTCGTACGTAACTCCGCCCTGGAGGTACGCCGTGTACGGCTCTCTGAGCGGTCCGTCGCAGGAAAGCTCTATAGAAGATCCGCTGACGAATCCTCCCGCGGCCATAACCACCTGATCCGCGTAGCCGGGCATAGCCGACGGAATGGGACTGACGTATGAATCTACGGGAGAAGCCGCCTGTATTCCCTGACAAACCGCTACCAACAGATCCGGGTCTCCACACTGAATGGTCTGTATTATATCGTATCTGCGTTCGCGGAAGGACGGATAAACTCCGTAGCCCAGAGATCCGAACACATATGCGGCAAGATGCGCCGTTTTCAGCGCCGACGCCACCGCGTGGGGCGCCATGAAAAGCCCGCGCAGTATATTCCTGTTCTGACCGAGAGACGCGCCGCCCTCAAGTCCGACGCCGGGGCAGCATAGCCTATATCCGGCAAGCTCCACCGCGCGTGCGGTTCCGGCTATGTATCCGCCGCAGTCGGCTATTCCTCCGCCCGGATTTTTAATAAGCGAGCCGATCATCATGTCGGCGCCGGTCTCGCCGTCCACTATAGAGCAGGGCTCCAAGGTTTCCGTAAATTCGCCGTAGCAGTTGTCCACGACAACATACGGTACGGAGACGCCCATACGCTTCGCAGCCTTTCTTATCTCTATGGCCGCCCCGCGTATCTGAGAAGCTGAAAGAGTCGGACGCGACAGGTACCCCTTTGAACGCTGTATGTATACGACTTTAACCTTGCCCCCAGCCTGAGAAATCGCTTCGGAAACGGCGTGAATATCCACTCCTCCTTCTGAAAGCATCGCCGTGTCGCGGTATTCTACCCCGTAGTCCGCAAGAGAACCGTCTCCGCTCGCCGCCGGCCTTCCTTTATCGTCGATCCCTATAACCTCAAGCATCGTATCGTAAGGAAGTCCCGTAGCGGAAAGCATCGCGTCTCCGGGTCGGAGGAGACCGAACAGCCCTATCGCCAAGGCATGAGTTCCGGACGCTATGGTATGCCTCATAAAACCGGCCTCAGCGCGGAATACTCCGGCGCATATGCGGTCTATGGCGTCGCGTCCAACGTCTCCGAGCCCGTATCCGGTAGTGGGAGCAAAGTAAGACTCCGACACTCTGTTTTCTTTGAAAACGTCCAAAACGCGCGCCGTATTTTCAAGAGATATTCTATCGATATCGGCGTAAACGTCAGCCATTTCACGCTCGGCTTCCCGCGCCAATGCGTATATTTTATCAGATATGTTCATTATTCGTCCTTTATAGTTGAATTTGTATTCGATTACTTTTTTTGACTAGGCGTTCTGAGGGGAACGTAATCGATAAGATTGATTCCATATTCGTCCGCATACTTGAGGACGCGTCCATAATCTTCCGCGCGCGCCACTACGTCCGGGCTGTGCGCGTCCGAGCCGGCGATCGCTTTGCATCCGAACTCGCCGACAAGCGACATGAAGCTTCCCTTCGGATATACGCGGTTGTCGCGGATACCGAGCATGTTTATTTCAAGAGGAGTGTCCGTTTCAAGAGAAACTCTACAAATCTCGCTCATCTTTTCACGGTAATACGCGAGTCTTTCCTCAAAATCCGGCGTATCGGGATCCGCGTACGTAGTCATATCGGGATGAGCGATATATGTATATACGCCTAGTCTCATTCCTTCGCACACCTGCTCGACATAACGGTCGAGCTCCTCCGGACGCGTAAAAAGACCGCCCGTTGAAATTCCGTCGTACTCGTTGTTTATAGCGTGCTGGCCCATAATTATGTAATCGCAGGGATATCGGTTGAGAAGATCGAGAGTATCCGCGAAATGCTTTGGATAATACTCCGTCTCGTAACCCAGAAGAATTTCTATTTTTCCCCTGTAT
>CATKFO010000077.1 GCA_949747515.1 uncultured Eubacteriales bacterium | reverse complement strand
TCTGAGTGACTGGACTTGAACCAGCGGCCTCTACCACCCCAAGGTAGCGCGCTACCAACTGCGCCACACCCAGTTATCAACTCGTGCTTTGCTATTATATCACGATAAATGTTTCTTGTCAACATTTTTTGTAAAAAACACGTGATATTTTTAATGTTTATACTTTTATCTGTTCTCGGCGACATAGAAAAATACTTTAAGGTTAATTGTTTTATTTAACGATGGCCGCGTTTTATTTTTCTCCGGCTGCGAAGCGAACGCTTTCTTATAATAGCTATCGTCGCTAAGTGAGAAGATTTAGCCGGCGTCCTCGTTTATTCTTCCGGATTCTTCAGACCACAGCTTTATTACGTAGAGTATAAGAGGCATGGCTATCATTCCGAAGATGCCGAACAGCTTAAGTCCTGTGAAAGCGGCTCCAAGCGCTACGAGGGGATGTATTCCCATAAATCGACCTATAAGACGAGGCTCGGCAAATTGCCGTACGGCATACATTATTACAAAAAGTACGAGTAGACCTATACCTCGTTTTACATCGTGCAGAAGAAACGACGCGCACGCCCAAGGCACGAGCACGCTGCCTACGCCTAGTACCGGAAGCACGTCGATTACGGCTATAAGAGCCGCGGCTAAAAAGGCGTAACGAACCCTCAGGATGACAAATCCGAACAACAGCTCCGCGAACGTAAGCGCCATAAGCGCCAGATATGCCCGTACGTATCCTGCGAGAGCTCCGGCGATTCCTGCCCTTAGCCATCCGGCGCCGCTGTTTCCGGAAAGCTTATTAGTCGCAGACTTAGGCAGGATTTTTTTTATTCCTTCCCGAACTCCTTTCGGGTCGGTCGTAAGATAGAACAAAGCTACGACGTAAACGACGAGAGAAAATACGAATCCCGGCATACCCCCGATAAACGACGCGGCGAAGGCGGTTATAGACTCGCTCAGCTTCGCGGCGCCTCGTTTTACCGCTTCCACTACGGCGGAGTAAATACCGTCTGAAAATCCGCCGTCTCCGGAATCGGATAGCATAGGTATTCTATCTCTGAGAGATGAAAAATAAGCGAAAACGCGTCGCAACGCGTTGTCTTCCCTGTCCATTTCCCTCAGAAGTCCGCTTATGGCCGAGGAGGCTTCCTTTACTAAAATTCCGCCTGCGTTTATAAGACCGTAAACTATGAAAAACAGAAACAGAGCCGTTACAGTACAGGCGCACAGCTTGTATGGCAGACGGCTTTTTTTAGATATGACGGAAGACGCGGGCCGTATAAGCGCGGCCGTAAGCGCGGCGAAGAGAAACGGGGCTATAAGAGCCGCGGCGTATTTCATTGAAAGGCATAACGCCGCAGTTGCGGAAAATACAATTACGCACAGCGCCGCGGTTTTGTATAATCCGTTTTTTTCCATATTGTTTCTCCTCGCTATTGCATTTATCAATACTATATTATTATGCTGATCAGCGCGATATAATCACATATGAAAAAATAGCTTTATACGCGGGCAAAAATAAATAAATAAATTTAAAAAATATAAATAATTGAAAAAATATTGTTGACATATTGTTTCGCACATGGTATCATGAGCGTAGAAGTACAGGAAATAAATAAGCGATAGAGGAAAGATTAAACTATTGCGTCTGAAAGCCGTCCCGCCCGCCGGCGTATTTACGACGTATAGCTTAAAATAAAGAAAATATTTGGAAAGGGGGAGAGTCCAATGATTTTATTAACATTTATTAAGCTTCTGCAATAGACGACATTGAAAGGAAATAAAGGACTATGAAAAGAAAAATTAGAAGTTTATCGCTTGTTCTTTCGATTATTCTTACCTCCGCGTTTTTGTCCGCGCGGCCGCCGACGAAACTTTCTCCGACGAACACGTTTCAAACTCCGTTTTTGATAGTTATGAGGAGGCGTCCGATCTTGTGTCTGAAGAGATGTTGGCCGCGGCTGCGGCCAGAACAGGAAACGAGCCTTCCAACTGGGCGGAGGATCAGGCAAGATTTTCTGTGAATATGGGGATAATGAGGCAAACCTACGCAAATTTCTATCCGGATACTGTGGTAACCAGGGCGGAAGCCGTTTATGCTCTTTCGAAAATTGACAATAAAACGCTTTCAAGCGTATCTTCGACAGGATACTCGGACGTTAGCGCATCAAACGTATACGCTCCCGCTATTGTATGGGCGAAAAACAATGGGATTGCGAGCGGATACGACGATGGAAAATTTAAACCGGGCGCAATGGTTACGCGTCAGGAAATGGCGGTAATGGTTTATCGTTATCTCAAAAACTACAAAAAACTCACGTTGTCTCCAGAAATGCCGTATCCTGTTTTCGGCGACGACAGCAGCATAGCCGATTGGGCGATAACCGCCGTTAAAGCGATTTGCCGGGTCGGCATTATGGCGGGACACGACGACGGAAAATTCAAGCCTGAGAACTCGCTTACAAGAGCGGAAGGCGCCGTAATGTATACAAGAATTCACGCGTATGTATATAATACCAATAACGATATATGTCTGTACGTTACGGACTACAGAAATTATCAGGTTCCGTACGCCTATGCTTTCTTCTTCAGGAGCGATTTGTCTGGGCCTGATCTTCCAGGATGTATGAGGACGTCCGACGGTAAGGGAATTATTAAATTGACAGGAGTTCCATCGTGGGCTCAATATGGAGTCAACATTGTGGGAACCGTAAACAGCGCTGCGCTCAGCGAACCGGTCAAGGGGTCGAGATCGTACATATTCGTCCATATGCCGGTTAACGTTGCAAACGGTGTTCCCGGGGCGGAAAATAATAAATATCCGACGTATGGATGGGATCATAATCCGAATTTATGTATAATTAAACATGATCTTCCCATATGCTATGCCGGTATCATGAATCAGTGTCAAAACTTTGGATGGAGGTATCTGAACGGAAAATTTGAATATCATCAGGGACTTGATTACTCGTATAAAAGCGGAGACCTGATAAAAAATCCGTTTGATCACGCTCTGATTGTTGAAGACGTTCTTTCACCGGCTGACAGCGAGAAGACTAAATCGGATAAAGGATACGACTCATATGGCTATTATATAATGTTATATTCTGATATTTACGACATGCATTTTACTTTTCAGCATCTGAGCGATGTGTACTTTAAAACAATAAAAGGAACTATTGCTCCGGGAACTGTTTTCTGCGCGACCGGAAATTCCGGATATGGTTTTGGCGCGCATCTTCACGTTACAGCTTGCAGAGAAAACCGAAAGTATCCTCAATCCAATGCCGACAGAGTTAATTTCCGCGACCCCAGAATTTATCTGAAGTAAGAAGGGACAGAATAATAATGAAAAAAATAATATGCTTAATAACGGCGTTCGTCATGTTAGTTATATGTATCGTTTCATGCGGTAAGTCTTCAGATGTTGAAACGGGGAAGAGCGCAGAAACAGCTACGCTCGCTTCAAATATGCCTAATGAAACTGATTCTCCTGTAGGTGGCGTTCCGCTCCTCTGCCCCGTGCATTCAGATTTTTATCATAAATTGCCGGAATTTCTGTATAACAGCGACGATAAAGAGCTGGACGATCGTATTTCAGAATGGTTTGAGGAAAACAAAAGGGAAAAAAATGACGAGATCGTCGACGGATGCATATACCCAAAATACACAATAAAAAAATTTATAGATTATTTCGGGTTCACAAGGGACGAGGTACGGGAAGCGTTGACAAAAGAATACTATTCTTGGCACGATGTTGATCTGCTGTTTGACGGAAGTATGGAGGAGATCGACGCGTATTACCGCGATATAGACGCAAGATGCAGATCGATAGACCGTCAGGAATTATTGATCAAGATCAGACGGCAGTATTTATATCAGAACGATATAAAAGAAAACGGTAACTATTGGTGCGATAGGATCAGCATGGCGGAATTTGTGCGTGCATACGATATTGACAGAGAATCGTTCGAGACGTTTCTGACGGAATATTTGAAAGAGGAGATAATACCTTCGTTCCCAAATAAATACTTTACGTACGATCTTGACACTATCTTCGGAGAGAATGCAATCGATCCGTACGCCGAAGTAAACGGCAGAAGACTGGACCGGTATGAGCTTGACTCGATCTTTTGCTGCGTCGACAACATTTGCGTAGATTAACGGGCCGTACGATTTAATTTTGATTTCCTAAAAGCATAATAATAGACAAATGCTTTAGGCTGAAAAAGAGACGCGTTTTTTATCTGTTTGGAATGGGGGCGCCCTTTGCGCTCCCATTTTTCTCTTAAATTTGTTATGTCCCGAATCGTCGCAAACTTTATCTCTTATTATCCTCGAATAATTTCGTCTAAATCTTGACGAACGGCGGCAGATGTGGTATTATATTATTGTATGCGCGTTTAGTTTGCGTATTTATAGAGAATTAGAGCTAAATCGCGTTACGCCGCATAACAGAACCGTTCCTAATTTAAAGAAAATCGTGGTCTTAATATGGAAACGAATAAAAAAGTATTTACGCTCAGAGAATATTGGAACCTTGTGGCGGAGGACCGATCTCCCGTTCTTTCCTTCGAGAGGGCTGGAATGCCGTTTGACAAATGGCAGGTTACGGCGAGAGAAAAACTGTTTGAGCTTTTAGGCCCCCTTCCGGACGAGACTCCTCTTAACGCGAGAGTAGAATATACGGCGGATCAGGGAGAATATCTGAGACGGCGCGTCGTTATCGACGTCGATAAGTATATGTCTATGCCCATGACTGTTCTGATACCGAAGAATACGAAGAAAGACGGGAAAACTCCGGCTATTCTATGCAGTCACGGTCACGGTCCGTTCGGCAAGGATCCCGTTACCGGGGTACGATCAGATCCGGCTCACGAAGCGGCTATAGAAGAAGCAAATTATAATTTCGCCGAGCAGATGACCCTTCACGGGTATATTACCGTGTCTCCAGATCTCAGGGGATTCGGCGAAAGAAGCGACGATTTCGATCCGATTCCGATACCGCGCGATCCATGCAACCTCAACTATGTGAAGGGATCTATTTTTGGAATATATCCTCTTACCTTGAATATTTCCGATATGATGCGCGCCGTAGATTACATAGAAACGATGGAGGAGGCCGACTCTTCCCGAATCGGAATGATGGGGCTTTCGCAAGGCGGCACGATGACTACTTTCACCACCGCCGTCGAGCCGCGCATAAAGGCGTGCGACATTATTTCTTATGTGAATCCGTTCGCGGCTTTCGGCATACGAGACGGGAACTTCTGCGGTTCCCAGGTGGTTCCGGGAATATATAGATATTTCGACTCGTTTGACATAGCCGGGCTCATAGCTCCGCGTCCATGCCTGATGGAAATGGGCGTATACGATTCGTGTTTCCCGTTTGAAGATCTTTGGAAGGGTTACGATGGAGTAAAGCGGATATACGAGGCGGCTGGCTGCGGGGAGCTTTTATTTACCGACGTGCATCCGCACGGCCACGCTTTTTCTGGGGCGAAGGCGTTCGAATTTTTTGATGAAAATCTGTGATTCCGTGCTCGGATCACATCTGTATAAAGAAAGGCGATATACTTATGAAAATTGTTGTAAGCAAGGATGCGAAGGCGCTGGGCGCTAACGCGGCGGATTACATTGCTGGACTTATAAACGAGTCCATCGCTGCAAAGGGCGAAGCGAGAATAATTCTCTCAACCGGAGCTTCTCAATTCACAACTCTCGAGGCGCTTGTTGAGAAAGATATCGATTGGTCGCGGGTTGAAATGTTTCACCTCGACGAGTACGTAGGTCTTCCCGAAACTCACGGCGCAAGCTTCCGTAAATATTTGAAGGAAAGATTTATATCAAAAGTGAATCTGAAGGCCGCTCATCTTGTCGACGGCTCTCCCGAATGCATTGAAACCCTTACAAAGGAGCTTCGCCGCGCGCCCATAGACGTAGGACTTATCGGTATCGGTGAAAACGCTCATATTGCTTTTAACGACCCGCCGGCGGACTTTGATACGACCGACGCTTACATTATTGTAAATCTTAACGACACATGCCGTCGCCAGCAGGTTGGCGAGGGATGGTTCGCTACTGTCGACGACGTTCCGGCGCAGGCTGTTTCTATGACCGTATATCAGATACTTAAGTGCGAAAAGATCGTTTCCTGCGTGCCCTACGCGGTAAAGGCCGACGCCGTTAAAAAGACTCTTGAAAACGACAAGACCAATCTCATTCCCGCCACTATAATGAAGGGACACGATAACTTCGCTCTTTTTGTTGACGAGGAATCCTTTGCTTCCGTAGACGAATCCGCTATAAAACCCGCTCCCGGAGCCGACTTCACTCTTGAAAGAAAGTAAATAATTTGACGGCACTGTCTGTTTGTGGTCAGTGTCGTCTGTGATTATTCCGAGGAATATATGAAAAATATAAAAGACGCCGCCGTAAAAGCAAAACGTCCGGTAAAGGCGCTTCAATTTGGGGAAGGAAACTTTCTTAGAGCCTTTGCCGATTGGATGATTGACGAGGCGAACGCAAAAGGCGCTTACAACGGAAGCATAGCGGTCGTACAGCCTATCGACGCGCCGCTTCTGCCGTATTTTGAAGAGCAGGACTGCATGTATACCGCTATTATGAGAGGAAAGGAAGACGGAGCCGTAATAGACGAACCTCGTCTTGTCACCTCGGTCGCCGAGGTAATCTCAGCGTATCGAGACTACGGCAGGTTTATGGAGTACGCGTCCTGCGATTCGTTAGAAACGATTATTTCAAACACTACTGAAGCCGGAATAGTTTTCGATGAGGAAGACCGATTTGAGGCGACTCCGCCGAATACGTATCCCGGAAAGCTTACGAAATTTCTTTTCGAAAGATTTACCTGCTTCGCCGGAGACAATACTCGAGGACTTACTATATTTCCCGTAGAACTCATAGAGAATAACGGGGGTAAGCTCAAGGAATGCGTGAAAAAGTACGCGCGTCTGTGGTCCCTTGGCGAGAGCTTTGAAGAATGGATTGAAGTTTCGTGTATGTTTTGTTCTACGCTCGTAGACAGAATCGTTACCGGCTATCCGAAAAAGCCCGGAGAGGCCGAGAAAATATGCGAAAAGCTTGGGTACGCCGATAACCTTATAGACATAGGCGAGCCGTTTGCTCTCTGGGTGATAGAGGCTCCGGACATTGAACGCGCTCGCAGGGCGCTTCCTCTCGACGCGGCCGGACTGCCGGTAATATTCACCGACGACCAACGACCGTACAGGGAAAGAAAGGTTCGCGTGCTGAACGGAGCTCACACGTCCTTTGTTCCCGCCGCATTTCTGTCGGGAGAAAATATTGTAAGGGACTGCATGAAAAACGAAGTAGTCAGACGCTTTATAGACGCGGCCGTATATCAAGAGATAGCGCCGACGGTAAAATTACCTATCGACGAGGTCAAAGCTTTCGCGGATTCAGTGTGCGAGAGATTTGAAAATCCATTTATTGATCACGAGCTTTTGTCCATTTGTCTAAACTCCGTGTCAAAATGGCGCGCCAGGGTACTCCCGAGCATCAAGGACTGCCTTGCCGCTAACGGCGAGCTTCCTCCTTGTCTTACAATGTCGTTCGCCTCCCTCTGCGAATTCTATTCAAGAGGAGAAAAGACGGACGAAGGATTCAGAGGCGAAAGAAACGGAGAAAAATATACGATTTCAGACGACGTCGGCGTTATTGATTTCTTTGAGAAGAATGGTAAGAAAGACGACGTAATAAGTCTGTTTGCATCAAAAACCGATTTTTGGGGCGAGGACTTGACGCTCATCCCTTCGTTTGTTAAGGATACGGAAAAGTATTTCCGCGCGATACGGGAAGAGGGAGCGGCCGACGCTATGAGCATGGCCGCTGACGAAAGCGAAAGCCGCCTGAAATAACGGAGCAAGCGATGACGATCGCCTTTCGCTTGAATTCATAACGCCGCCTTTTGGAAGCGAAAACAACTTTTGTTTATAAGAATAATTAAGGTAAAAAATTTTAAGTAAAGACTTGGTCATAAATATGGATTATATAAAAATTGCCGAATCGGATAACGTGGCCGTTGCTCTGAACGATCTGCCTAAGGGATCGGAAGCTTTTGGAACGACTGTTTACGAAGAAATTCCGAGAGGCCATAAGTTTGCGCTTCGCCCTATAAAGACAGGGGAGAGCATAATAAAATACGGTTCTCCCATCGGACGCGCGTCGCAGGATATTCCGTCTGGAGCTTGGGTTCATACTCATAACGCTAAGACTAATCTCGAAGGAATACTGGAATATAAATACGAGCCTGTTCCCGAGACTGAAATTAAAGGGAAAAAAGGCGTGTTCAACGGATACCGCAGGGCGGACGGCAAGGTTGGGGTTAGAAACGAGATATGGATAATTCCGACGGTAGGCTGCGTTAATTCTCCCGCTGAAATTATTGCTCGCCGAGCTTCAGAGTACGTGTGCGGGTCCGTGGACGGAGTTTTCGCCCTGACGCATCCCTACGGATGCTCTCAGCTTGGAGAAGACCACAAAAATACCCAAAAGGCTTTGGCTGGACTTGCTCGCCATCCTAACGCCGGAGGAGTGTTGATATTGGGGCTTGGCTGTGAGAACAACAATATTGACGAATTCAAAAAGATACTGGGCGACGTAGATTCAAACAGAGTTCGCTTTTTAAATTGTCAGGACGTAGAGGATGAAATTTCCGCCGGTGTTGCCGTAGCGCGCGAGCTTATCGAACTCGCCGCCTCGGACGAAAGAGAAGAGACGCCCTCTTCGGAGCTTATTATCGGATTAAAGTGCGGAGGCTCCGACGGCCTTTCAGGAATTACCGCAAACCCTGCGGTAGGCGTATTTTCCGATATGCTTATCGGAGGAGGAGGCAGCGCTATTCTTACCGAGGTTCCCGAGATGTTTGGCGCTGAGAACCGACTGATGGAGAGGTGCGAAAACGAGGAGATATTCCTTGAAACCGTCAAGCTTATAAACGACTTCAAAGAATATTTTATGAGATACGGTCAAACTGTGTATGAAAATCCTTCTCCCGGAAACAAAAAAGGCGGAATTACGACTTTGGAGGATAAATCCCTCGGATGCACGCAGAAATGCGGCGCGGCTCCAGTTCGCTCGGTTATATCGTACGGAGACGCGGTATGCAAGCGCGGCTTGACTCTTCTATCGGCGCCGGGCAACGATTTGGTTGCGTCGACGGCGCTTGCGGTATCTGGAGCGCACATAGTTCTCTTTACCACCGGCAGAGGAACTCCGTTCGGTTGTCCGGTTCCTACGGTGAAGATATCTTCAAATTCCGCGCTTGCGTCTAAAAAATCCGGATGGATCGATTTTGACGCGGGAGTCGTCTGCGAAAGCGGAGATATATCCGCCTGCGGAAACGACCTGTTCGACTACGTTATGCGTCTCGCTTCCGGAGAAACACGCACGAAGAGCGAGGAGCAGGGAATGAAGGGCATATCCATATTCAAGGACGGCGTTACCTTGTAAGATACGAGATATAAGCGGAGGTATTTGATGAAGGATATTATTATAAAAAACGTATTCCTTGCGACTCCGGACGGGATACTGGAAAATTACTCTGTAAGAACTCATGAAGGCAAGATCGCAGATGTTTGCCGCGGAAGCGCGCCTACGTGCGCCGACGCTTTGGAAATAGACGGCGAGGGCCTCTATCTTTCAGCAGGGTTTATAGATATTCATGTTCACGGCGGCGGCGGTTATGATTTTATGGACGGCTCCGACGAGGCGTTTATCGGAGCGATGAGAGCGCATATGAAGCATGGAACCACGTCTATGGCCCCGACTACGCTTACCGCCGAGGACGAAGAGCTTGAGGCTGTTTTCGAGGCTGCGCGCCGCGTAAGACGTTCCGACCAGGCCGACGAGCTTCCCGAGATATTGGGTCTGCACCTTGAAGGACCGTACGTTGACCCGGACATGGCGGGAGCTCAGGACCCGAAATATATTAAAAAACCGTCGGACGGATCGTGGAGGCGCGTCGCAGAGACGGCCGGCGACGATTTGCTTATCTGGACGGTTGCGCCCGAATTGCCGGGAGCTGACGACATGTGCTTAGCTCTAAAAGACCGCGGCATTGTATTTTCCGCCGGGCACAGCGGAGCAAAGTATCCGGACGTCAAGCGGGCGGTGGATTCCGGTTATACAATGGTTACTCATCTATACAGCAGTATGTCTACTATTATTCGCGAAAACGGATATCGCGTGCCCGGGTTGCTTGAAGGCGCTATGCTACACGACGAGCTTTGCGTGGAAGTCATTGCGGACGGACTTCACTTGCCTCCGGAACTGTTGCGTCTTATTTATAAGACTAAGGGACGCGATCGTATGGTTCTTGTAACGGACGCCATGAGAGGCGCGGGTATGCCGGATGGAGAATATATTTTAGGCAGCCTCAAAAGGGGACAAACCGTGTCCGTTTTCGACGGTATAGCCCATATGCCGGACGGAGTCTCGTTCGCTGGAAGCGTGGCTACCGCGGACAGGCTTATACGCGTTATGACTCAAAAGGCCGGAGTAAGCCTTTCGGACGCCGTGGCGATGATGACGCTGAATCCTGCGAGAGAGATAGGCGCGGACGATAGGAAGGGAATAGTGGTTCCGGGATACGACGCGGATATGGTTCTCTTCGACGGCGATATAAATATACGCAGGGTTATACGCGGGGGAAGAATTACCGTATGACTTACTACGTGGAGAGCGAGTTTTTTCCCTGTGGAAAGCTTACCGTAGTATCCGACGGAGAAGCGGTGACGGAAATTTTTCGCGGCGATCCGAAGCTGGGCGTGCAAAGACCTAACGAAACGACTCGGAAAGCGATTGACGAGCTGCGGGAATATTTTCTTGGCGAGAGACGGGAGTTCGATTTGCTTCTGAGGCCGGAAAAGGGAGCTACGAATTTTAGAAGAAGCGTTTGGAACGCTCTTCTGTCGGTTCCGTTCGGCGAAACCGTATCCTATGGCGAGCTTGCCGGCAGACTCGGGAATCCTAAAGCCTGTCGAGCGGTCGGCGGCGCCGTAGGAGCTAATCCGATATTGATTATGATACCCTGCCATCGGGTGGTGGCGAAAAATGGCGTCGGCGGATTTTCCTCTGGCGCGGATATGAAGAACGTACTCCTTTCGATCGAAGGATACAGATAAAGATTATATGGAGGAACCAATGAATTTCTTTGACGAACTTAAAAATTACGACGCTGAAGTAGGAGCGGCATGCGATGCGGAGCTGAAGCGTCAGCAGCATAATATCGAGCTGATAGCTTCCGAGAATATTGTGTCCAAGGCGGTTTTGCTTGCGGCTGGAACTCCACTTACAAACAAATATGCGGAAGGCTTTCCTGGAAAGAGATATTACGGCGGATGCGAATGCGTGGACGTCGTTGAAAACATTGCTCGCGAAAGAGCGAAAAAACTTTTCGGAGCTGAGCACGCGAACGTTCAGCCTCACAGCGGGGCCAGCGCTAACCTCGCGGTATTCTTCGCTCTCCTTAATCCCGGCGATACGGTAATGGGCTTGAATCTCGCCCACGGAGGACACCTCTCGCACGGTTCTCCCGTAAATATCTCCGGTAAGTATTTCAACATAGTTCCTTACAGCGTCGACAGCGCTACCGAAAGACTTGATTATGATGAAATTCGTCGTATCGCTTTGGAGTGCAAGCCTAAAATGATTATCGCGGGCGCGAGCGCGTATTCCAGAGTGATTGATTTCGCCAAAATACGCGAGATATGCGACGAAGTCGGCGCGTACTATATGGTCGACATGGCTCATATCGCCGGACTTGTGGCGGCGGGACTTCATCCCAGCCCGGTTCCTTACGCAGACGTAGTCACGACCACCACGCATAAGACCCTCCGCGGACCCAGAGGCGGAATGATACTATGTCGCGAGGAATTTGCAAAGCAGATTGATAAGGCTGTGTTCCCCGGAACGCAGGGCGGCCCCCTTATGCATATAATCGCCGCTAAAGCCGTGGCCCTTGGAGAGGCTCTTACAGACGAGTTTAAGGATTATCAGCGCGGAATCGTTGAAAACGCCGCTGTTCTCTCAAAGTCTCTCACAGAGGAAGGTTTCAAGATAGTTTCCGGCGGCACTGACAATCACCTTATGCTTCTCGACCTACGTCCGTTTGATATTACCGGCAAGGAAATGGAAAAGAGACTTGACGAGGTTCATATCACGGCAAATAAAAACACTATTCCCGACGATCCTCAGAGCCCGTTCGTCACCAGCGGACTCCGCATTGGAACTCCCGCCGTAACTGCTCGCGGCTTTGGTCCGGACGAGATGAAGCTGATCGCCGGATGGATCGGAGATGTGGCGAGAGATTTGGAAGGAAATAAGGATCGCGTTACTTCCGAGGTTATCGCTCTTTGCGAAAAATTCCCGATATACGAATAATTTTGGCTTAGGAAAACCAAAATATACCGGAACAGAAAATCGAATGCGAGGCTTAAAATGGTACTTGATCAGAAGCAGACTACGATAGCTTACAGGTGTCCCGAATGCGGCTCGGTCGTCCGCAGTATAGTTGGAGTATTCTCGCTCACAGCGGATATGATAAAGCTGAAATGCCCCTGCGGCGGCTCGTCGCTTGACATCGTATATACCAATGATAAGAAAATACGCCTCACGGTTCCGTGTTTTATATGCCCATCTCCACATAGCTATCTTCTTTCTACGAGCGTGTTCTTCGACAGAGATATTTTCGCTCTTTCCTGCACTTACTCCGGAATAGACATATGCTTTATTGGAAAAGAGGACGAGGTCGACAAAGCTATAGCTGAAAATGAAGCGGAGCTTCACGAGCTGATTGGCGAGACGTCTTCAATCAACGAACTTTCATCAATGCGTAAAAGAGAAAATCTGACTGACCCTCAGGTTTTGGAGATAGTTTCTTACGTTATAAAAGAGTTTGAAGAAGAAGGCAATATTCACTGCAAATGTAAAGACGGAGGAAAATACGAGGTGCAGATAGGCGACGAATATATTTTCATCGTCTGTAAGAAATGCGGAGCGGAGATCAAAATTCCCGCGGGGAGCGTAAGCAGCGCTCAGGCGTTTTTGGAGCGCGACGAAATTATCTTATCTTAAGTTGTCACCAAAGTTCCGGCGGAGCATAGAATAATATCAGAGCGCTGAAAAGCGACTCAAATAAAAAAAGAAAAGGAATTATTACTATGAACTGCCTTTGCAATCTTTTTGATAACGACGATTTCATCTGGTTCCTCATCCTTGCTTTCCTGATCGTAAACTGCGGAGGCTGCGGCGGAGGCTGCGGCTGCGGATGCAGAGGCTGATAAGGATAATTAAAAAAGATGGAGCCGCGTTTCCGCGGCTCCATCGACTTTTTAAAATTATATTTGGCTCAGGAAAATAGAATACGCCGCCTAACCGTTCTGGCATCTGAAAAGCAGATTGAACGATCGGCGGCATTTCTATATTCCCTCTAATTTTACTTTTTCTTCGGGGTAAGAATTTCCTTGCCACCCATATACGGACGAAGGGCGGCTGGAATATTTACGGACATGTCCGCGTTAAGGTTGTTTTCAAGGAATGCGATAAGCATACGCGGAGGCGCGACCACAGTGTTGTTGAGCGTGTGAGCGAAATATTTTCGTCCGCCTTCGCCGGCTACTCTTATTTTCAGTCTGCGCGCTTGCGCGTCGCCAAGATTAGAACAGCTTCCGACTTCAAAATATTTTTTCTGTCTAGGAGACCAGGCTTCAACGTCGAAGGATTTAACCTTTAAATCCGCAAGGTCTCCGGAACAACATTCCAATGTTCTTACCGGAATGTCGAGAGAACGGAACAAATCCACGGTGTTTTGCCATAAACGATCAAACCATGAGGGACTTTCATCAGGTTTGCACACTACGATCATTTCCTGCTTTTCAAACTGATGAATTCTGTATACGCCTCTTTCCTCTATTCCATGGGCTCCCTTTTCCTTACGGAAGCATGGAGAATAGGATGTTAGCGTGTAGGGAAGCTTTTCTTCCGGTATTATCTGATCGATAAACTTGCCGATCATAGAGTGCTCGCTGGTGCCGATGAGGAACAGATCTTCTCCCTCTATTTTGTACATCATAGCGTCCATTTCGGCAAAGCTCATAACTCCGGTAACCACTCCGGATCGTATCATAAACGGGGGAACGCAGTATGTGAAGCCGCGATCTATCATGAAGTCGCGGGCGTACGAAATAACTGCGGAATGAAGGCGAGCAATATCACCCATTAGGTAATAAAATCCGTTTCCGGCAACTCTGCGGGCACTGTCGAGATCAATTCCGTCAAAATTATCGATAATATCCGTATGATATGGAATATCAAAGTCTGGTACGACGGGCTCGCCGTATTTTTTTACCTCGACGTTTTCCGAGTCGTCCTTACCAATGGGAACGGAAGGATCGATTATGTTAGGAATGGTCATTAATATAGACTTTATCTTTTCCGCAAGCTCTTCTTCTTTTTTCTCAAGTTCGGACAGGCGCGCGCCTTGACGTCCGACTTCTTTTTTCGCATCTTCTGCTTCGTCGCGCTTGCCTTGAGCCATCAGCGCCCCGATCATTTTTGAAATTTTATTTCGGTTTGAGCGAAGGTCGTCCGCTTCTTTCATCGTAGCTCTGTTTTCGGCGTCAAGCGCGATTACTTCGTCTACGAGAGGCAGTTTGCCGTCCTGAAATTTATTCCTGATATTCTGTTTTACAATATCGGGGTTTTCTCTGATAAACTTTATGTCAAGCATAATAGACTCCGTTCTGCCGCGTTTGTCAGCCGTTGTCAGCAAGATAAATCTATGCGGCGATAATCTAATCAGCGATAAGCTGATTTATTATGTTTTATCTATTTTCGGAAAAGAGACGACTCTTGAGTCAATTTCCTTTTTTAAGTCTTGCCGTTGCTTTAAGCCGGCTCTCCGTATTAAGTATTTTCTTTCTTAGACGTATAGTCTTTGGAGTTACCTCAATAAGCTCGTCTTCGGCAATGAATTCGATCGCCTGCTCAAGTGAAAGAACCTTTGGCGGGACAAGGCGAAGAGCTTCGTCCGCTCCCGACGACCGTATAGCGGTAAGATGCTTCTTTTTGCACACGTTCAGAGTAATATCTTCCTGCTTCGGACATTCGCCCACGATCATTCCTTCGTAAACTGGGGTTTGAACTCCGATAAACATAGCCCCGCGGTCCTGACAGTTGAACAGTCCGTACGACGTGGATTCGCCGTCTTCAGACGCGACGAGCGAACCGGTAAAGCGGGTGCTTACTTCTCCCTTGTAGGGCTCGTATCCTGCGAAAATGGAATTCAGTATGCCTTCTCCCTTGGTGTCGGTAAGAAATTCGCTTCTGTATCCGAGAAGGCAGCGCGCGGGAATCGAGTATTC
This sequence comes from uncultured Eubacteriales bacterium, assembly GCA_949747515.1. GTDB lineage: Bacteria > Bacillota > Clostridia > Oscillospirales > CAG-272 > RUG11130. The sequence goes on along the minus strand of CATKFO010000077.1, from coordinate 16,361 downwards.
TATTTTCATGCGCGAACCCGAAAGATTCATTTCAAGCAGTTCTCCCTTGCGCGCGCCAAGTTTTTCTACTACGGCTCCTACGCATCCGTCTGGAACGTCGATGGAGACCCTTTCCACAGGCTCGCACTTTACGCCGTCTATTTCTTTGTAGAGAACGTGAGGGGTTGAACAGCATATTTCGTATCCTTCGCGGCGCATGGTCTCTACAAGAATTGAAAGATGCATTTCGCCGCGTCCGGCTACTTTAAACGAGTCGGTCGACTCTCCGTCCGAGACTCTGAGAGACACGTCCTTTAAGGTTTCTTTGTAAAGTCTCTCACGAATTTGACGAGACGTAACGAATTTTCCCTCCCGTCCGGCGAAAGGACTGTCGTTGACGGAAAACGTCATTTCCATGGTGGGCTCGCTAACCTTGACGAATTCAAGCGGAGTCGGATCGGCGGGAGACGCGATCGTATCCCCGATAGTGATTGACTCAGCCCCTGAAAAGCATACGATATCGCCTACGAGAGATTCCGTTACCTCTTTTTTTGCAAGTCCGTCGAATTGGCTAAGAGTAACTATCTTGGTTTTTTTAGGCGGGGCGTCCGGAGTGTGATAGTTGACGATTACGGCTTCTTCTCCGACGTAAGCGCGTCCGCGCTCTATTCGCCCGATGCCGATTCTTCCTACGTATTCGCTGTAATCTATTGAAGATACGAGAAGCTGAAGCGGCTCGTCCGGATCTCCTTCCGGAGCGGGCATATATTCAAGAATCGTATCGAACAGAGGATCAAGATTTACTCCCTTTTCGTATGGAGAAAGGGAAGCGGTTCCAGCTCGTCCGGAGCAGAAAATCATCGGCGAATCAAGTTGTTCGTCGGTGGCGTTAAGCTCAAGAAGAAGCTCGAGCACTTCTTCCTCTACTTCTTCGAGGCGTGCGTCGGGGCGGTCGATTTTATTTATAACTACTATTATTTTGTGTCCGAGCTCCATAGCGCGGCCCAATACGAACCGTGTCTGAGGCATGGGTCCCTCTGCGGCGTCGACGAGAAGAAGAACGCCGTTTACCATTTTGAGAATACGCTCTACTTCGCCTCCAAAATCCGCGTGTCCGGGAGTGTCGACTATATTGATTTTTACTCCATTCCTTACGACGGACGTGTTTTTTGCAAGGATGGTTATGCCGCGTTCGCGCTCGAGGTCTCCGGAGTCCATTACGCGTTCTCTTACCGCCTGATTTTCATGATATTCGCCGCATTGCTTAAGCATTTCGTCGACAAGCGTTGTTTTACCGTGGTCGACGTGAGCGATTATAGCGATATTTCTTAGATCTTCTCTGATCAAGATTCTTATTCCTTTCTTTGATCAAGGATATTTTCCTAATTATTTATATAACTATACCAGTATATCACATTTTTAATTTAAAATAAAGAGGAAAAACAAGTTTTTTAAATTGAAAAGGAAAAATCTCTGATAAAATTAACCGCGTCTTTCGCAGCGTTTATGACGTCGGGCGTAAACCATGATGATTGTGGTAGAATATTTTCTTTTTCATTTGAAGCACGGTACGTTGGATGGGAAAACGACGATTATAAATAATTATATAAATACGCGGAGATTACGACTATGAAAATCTGCACGGCGGCGATAAATGGAAGACCTAGCATGAATTTTCGGCGAGTCGTCTTGTGTCGTACGGTTTTCATAGCGATAAACATAGCGAGCGAGCCTCCCGAAATGGCGAGACAAATTAAAAAACTTTCCGGTACGCGTGTTTTTCGCCGACGAGCCGCCGCTTTGTCTCGTACGGTAATGCAGACGGAGATTACGGATATAAACGCGAACCATACGATGAGAAGCTTCACAGATATTTTCCGCTTTCCGCCTGAGCCATTTCGTCGCAACGTTCGTTATACGGATGCCCGGCGTGTCCCTTTACCCATACGAAATTCACCTGATGCATGTCGCATAGCTCGAGAAGTCTGCCCCACAAGTCAGGGTTAAGAGCAGGGCTTTTGTCCGCCTTTTTCCACCCGCGCGACTTCCATGATTTCGCCCATCCCTTTGCGATCCCGTCGCATACGTATTTTGAGTCTGAGGTTAGCGTTACCTCGCACGGCTCTTTAAGAGCCTCGAGCGCGCTGATAACCGCGGTAAGCTCCATACGGTTATTAGTTGTCTCCGCCTCTCCTCCGCTCATAGTTTTTTCTTTTGTTCCGTATACGAGCACTGCTCCCCATCCTCCGGGCCCCGGATTTTTTCTGCATGAGCCGTCCGTATAAATATCGATGTGTCTCACTCGTCTTTTCCTTTCGTCTTATTTTTATAAGGAAGAGCAATTTCATTTCCGTTAAGAACCGCTTTAATAAGAGAGCATCCTCCATATACGAGCTTCAGAGAAAAGAACGGTTCTTCCTTACTGTCTAAAAGGTCTAAAAATATTTTGTCGCCTTCCCAAAGATTAAGATTGTCAATATTATTTTTGTCAACCCACTCCAGAACGCCTTCGTCGCATTCTTTAAGCTCGCCGAAAAAATCCCGGCAGGTAAACAGGTGCATATACTCGGATTCATATAAATCGGTTACGAATGTTACGATCCCTCTGTACGCGAGACCGTCGCTTCCAAAGTATGAAGGGGCAAGGCCTGTTTCTTCCGCCATTTCTCTTACAATGCAGTCCTCGGGAGATTCTCCGTCGAGAAATTTGCCGCCTACGCCTATCCATTTATCTCGATTTATGTCTTTTTCTTTTTTTATCCTGTGAAGCATCAGGTAACATCCGTCTTTTTCAATATAGCAAAGAGTCGTGTTTCTCATTCGATAGTCTCTACCATAACGGCTGCCTCGGCGTTTACGGATCCGTCTTCTTTTACGCTGCGAATATAATGAACGCCGTCGAGCATGCCGTAATAGAAGCTGAGCTCGCATCCGAGAGGGACTTCGCTTATAAAGCTTATGTTCATTTCCGTAACTCGCAGTCCCTTCATCGGAATTGCGTAGCTTAGCAGAATGTCCGGATAACGCGTGTTGTTAAGGTGCCCGTTTATGTCTGTGTCCGCGTATTCTATTCTCCGCTTTCCTTTGAGATTCATTTCGGCTTCATCCGGAATTTTAAGGCGCGGAAGCGTTATTTCAAGAGGCTCGTCCTCGCCGTATCCATGTTCGAGCTCAGAGACGCGGTGAAGGCGTCGATCCTCAACTCCGGCCAGAGCCCACATGGAAACCGCCTCAGCCGCAGGAATTCCATCCCGGCTGATTCGATAGCAGCGGTTAAACGTAACGCCCCTCGACGGCGCGGGCCAAGATTCGGACGCTACCTCCTCGTGCGAGCGCAGGGGAGAATAGAATTTGATATATATCCGGCTAAGAATAAACGCGAGTCCCCGCTCAAAAAGTTCGTTATAAGACGGACGCCCGCCCTCCATGTTGCAGTTAGCGGTATCCTGCATATATTTCAGAACGGCAGACGGCGAGACGATGTCGTTCATATCCGTATCGTTTGCAAGAAACTTATAATTTTCACTCCATTTCATTTTTGCCCCTCCGATTCAAAAATTTTACGATATTTAGTATAACACATTTCAGGTTGTAAGTCTATATAAAAACGCCGCGGTGAAGAAAGACGCTCCTCTTTTAAGCGCTCTGAAATCATTTATGGCTTTAAAATAAAAAATACGAGCGTCCGCTTTGTTGCGCGGACGCCCGAAAATTAAATATCGTGCTATGACCTAAACTTACAGAGTTCCGGCCGAACCGAGAACGTCGTTAATTTTGTGGAGAACGGTCTTCTTAACCTCGTCGCGAGCCACGGAGAGATATCCTCTGGGATCGAACACGGAAGGATCGTTCGTCATAACGCGGCGTATACCCGCGGTCAGCGCAAGACGGATATCGGAGTCGATGTTGATCTTGCATACGGCCATTCTCGCCGCCTGACGGAGCTGCTCCTCCGGGATTCCGATAGCGTCGGGCATCTTACCGCCGAGGGAATTGATTTCTTCGACATAGTTCTGAGGAACGGACGACGCGCCGTGAAGAACGATCGGGAACTGAGGCAGTCTCTTCGCGATTTCCTCGAGAATATCGAAACGAAGCGGAGGGGGAACGAGAACGCCGTCTTCGTTCTTTGTGCACTGGTCGGGAGTGAACTTGTACGCGCCGTGGCTGGTCCCGATCGCGATAGCAAGGGAGTCGACGCCGGTGCGTGAAACGAACTCTTCAACCTCTTCGGGTCTGGTGTATGAGGAATCCTCGGCGGAAACGTTTACGTCGTCCTCGACGCCTGCAAGACGGCCAAGCTCGCCTTCGACTACAACGCCGCGGTCGTGAGCGTATTCGACAACCTTCTTTGTAACGGCGATGTTATCCTCGAAGGAGTGATGAGAACCGTCGATCATAACGGAAGTGAAGCCGGAGTCGATGCAGGACTTGCAGATTTCAAAATCCGCGCCGTGGTCGAGGTGAAGAGCGAGATCAATGCCGGTGTCTTCAACCGCCGCGTTTGCGAGAGCTCTCAGATAAGCGGGCTTCGCGTACTTTCTCGCTCCGGCTGAAACCTGAAGCACAACGGGGCTTTTCGCTTCCGCTGCGGCTTCGGTAATAGCCTGAATAATCTCCATGTTATTGATATTGAAGGCGCCGATAGCGTATCCGCCTTCATAAGCTTTTTTGAACATTTCCTTGGTTGTTACAAGAGCCATGACGAAAAATTCCTTTCTTTTTCCGCGTTCATATGCGAGCGCGATACGATTGTTATGTAAATCTTATTCTATTTTACCTTTTTACGCCGGAAAAATCAAGGACATACGGTAAATTTAGCTCGATTTTTTTACTTGGCTCCGATATATAACGCGGCAATATCTTTTACGCGGGTTTTATCCGCTTATATAGAGTGAAACTCAAATTCATTTTATCGGGGAATCCCAGCGTGTTTATGACTGAACTTTATTATAAAACAACGCGCGGCCGCCGTCTAAGAGAATCGACAGATTAAATCATTCAATGTTTTTCAGGGTAAATTCCAAATATCGATCATGTTCCGTGTCGACGAAATCGTCTATTATATACGCCGCGTCCGAACAACCCATTCTGAAATAAAACGAAATCGTATCGTAAGATGGAATCGCTGAAATAAAAATTTTGTCGGCTTTCGTCTTTTGAGCGCAGAGGCAAGTTTGTCTAAATAAACTTCCGCCTATGCCCTTTCGTTGCCAGTTATCGTCGACAAAAAGCATCGTAAGGTTAACATACTTTTCTGTTTCTCCGCGCACAATGCCGTCTATCGAAGAAAATCCAATGATTCGGTCGTCGTAGAAAGCTCCGACGGCAAAGCCGCCTCTGACAATTTGGTCGGTTAAATATTGCGATATCCAAACCCTCTTTTCTCGGCTCCATTCGCGTATTTCGTCGGATTTTATAAGTTCATAACGGCCTCCGTCTTTTACCCATTTATCAGATATGACCTGTTTGTGACTGAATGATACTAACATCTGAGGACGAATATCCGATGGTTTCAAAGATTTAATCGCTATATTTCCGGCCATTTTATTGTATTTCCTCCTTTTGCTATTACTTTGCGCTTATGAGAAAAGCTACAACAAAACATTTTATAAAAAGTAATAGTTGAGTTTTTTTCGAATCATCGTTTATTTCTCTATGATCAATTCGTACTCATATTCAAAAGTAGTTTGGGTCGCAGATCTGTTTCTTCTGCCGACCCGTTCTCCGATTCTAACCATGCCAAGCTTTTCCATCACTTTGTATGAAGCGACGTTTTGAGTATCGCAATGCGCTATAAAACGAGAGGTTCCCACGTTGTTATAAAAATATTTAACGAGGGCTTCGGCCGCTTCATATGCAAAACCGTTTCCCCAATACTTTTTATTAACAATCCATCCAAGTTCTCCGGTTCCTTTTTCAAAATAAGCGCTGACCGCGCCTATGTGTTTGTTACTATAAAGAATTGCAAATTCGTAATAATCAGGTTTTTCTTTTTTCCATTCTAAATCGACTTTGGATAAAAAGCTTGCGGTTTCATCTATATTGTCGTTAGGCAAATAACACATATATTTTGTGTTTTCATAATAAGCAGCGTATTCGTTTACTGTTTGCAGATATTTGATTCCCAACGGCTTAAGCTCCAAACGCTTTGTTGAAATTATTATACGCGTCACTATTGTCTTCCTTTAATGGATTAAAATTCAAACTATCGTTCATATTATATCGCATAAATTGATGAAAATCAATTTATTTTGACGAGTAGACGAAACGACAGAGCAACAAAGTATTTTTTAAAGAAGGAAAATAAAAATACGATTGATTTATTTGCGCTCGTGTGATATACTTACCTCGAAAGGCAAACTTTATAGCCTGATCAAGCAAACATAATTTTATCCAATATAAAGGAGATATGACAAAATGGCAAACAGCAAACTTGTCGGGGATTATCCCGTAATAGGCATTCGTCCCGTTATCGACGGACGCCGCGGACCGATGAAGCTTCGCGAATCCCTCGAGGACCAGACCATGGCTATGGCTCTCGCGGCTAAAAAGCTTTATGAGGAAAATCTTTGCTATTCAAACGGCGATCCCGTAAAGGTTGTTATCGCCGACTCTACAATCGGGCGCGTTCCGGAGACGGCGGCGTGCGCTTCCAAATTCAAAAAAGAGGGAGTAGATATTACTCTTACCGTAACTCCCTGCTGGTGCTATGGAGCCGAGACGATGGATCAGGACCCTAACACAATTAAAGCTGTTTGGGGCTTTAACGGCACGGAGCGTCCGGGAGCAGTATATCTTGCGTCGGTTCTCGCGACGCACGCTCAAAAGGGGCTTCCCGCATTCGGCATATACGGTCATGAAGTCCAGGACGTAAACGACGTTACGACCATCCCCGTCGACGTTAAAGAAAAGCTTCTCCGTTTTGGACGCGCAGCGGTCGCCGCCGCTTCCATGCGCGGCAAGTCATACCTCCAAATCGGTTCTATGTGTATGGGTATCGGCGGTTCTATTATCGATCAGCAGTTCATGGAGGAATATCTCGGAATGCGCGTCGAGTCCGTCGACGAGGTCGAGATTCTCCGCCGTATGGAAGAAGGCATTTACAACGAGGAAGAGTATCGGAAAGCTCTCGCATGGACGAAGGAACACTGCAAAGAGGGAAGAGACGATAATCCTGATTTCGTTAAATTTACTCGCGAGCAGAAGGATAAGCAGTGGGAATTCACTATTAAGATGTACTGCATAATTAAGGATCTTATCCAGGGTAACTCCAATCTTCCCGAAGGATTTGAGGAGGAAATGGTCGGACATAACGCTATTGCCGCCGGCTTCCAGGGTCAGAGACAATGGACGGACCACTGGCCGAACTGCGATTATCCAGAAGCTGTGCTCAACTCGTCTTTCGACTTCGAAGGAAAAAAGGAGCCTATTATTCTTGCAACCGAGAACGACGTTCTCAACGGTCTCGGAATGCTGTTCATGAAGCTTCTTACAAACCGCGCGCAGATATTCGCTGACGTTCGTACGTTCTGGTCTCCCGAGGCTACAAAGCGCGTTACCGGATATGAGTTTGAAGGCCACGCCAAGGAGAACGGCGGTATAATCCATCTGCTTAATTCGGGAGCGGCCTGCCTCGACGCTTGCGGAGAGTGCGTCGACGAAAACGGCGACAACGTTATGAAGAAGTGGTGGGAAGTTACCGACGAGGATATCAAGAAGATGACCGACGCAACCGTATGGTGCGAGGCTGGCTTCGATAATTTCCGCGGCGGCGGATTCTCTTCTCACTTTACTACCAGAGCGGAAATGCCCGTTACCATGATCAGGCTGAACCTGGTTCAGGGTCTCGGACCTATGCTTCAGATTGCGGAGGGATGGACTGTCAAGCTGCCCGACGAAGTGAGCGATACTCTTATGGAGCGTACCAATCCCACGTGGCCCTGCACTTGGTTTACTCCCCGCTGCACCGGAGAAGGCGCGTTCAAGTCTGCGTATGACGTTATGAACAACTGGGGAGCCAACCACGGAGCTATCAGCTACGGTCACATCGGAGCCGATCTTATCACGCTTTGTTCCATGCTTCGCATCCCAGTCGCGATGCACAACGTACCTGAGGAAAAGATCTTCCGCCCCGCGGCATGGAACGCGTTTGGAATGGATAAGGAAGGCGCCGACTACAGAGCCTGCGCTACATACGGACCTCAGTTCAAGAGAACAATATAACCTGACCGTAATTCGTTTGGTAAGTTTGTATACACGCCGTTAGTCTTATTCGCTGGTTTAGTTCGTACCCACGTGTGTAAATAACGAAAGGTATGTGAAATGCTATGATGACATTGAATTTCGGAGAAAATCACATAGAAGTCCCGATAGGAATAGGCATTGCAGTTATACTTATTGCGGTGATACCGATCATTATATTTTTTGTTTGCCTAGGTCGTGAAGAAATCGAAAAATGGTTTATATGTGATAAATGCGGTCATAGATTTAAGCCGGAGGACAAAAAAGTACTCTTCTCTATACGTATGAACAACGAGAGGATGCTGAAGTGTCCTCGCTGTGGAAAGGTCAGTTTTTGCTATCCGTCGTATGATCAAAGCGACGATAAAACGGAAACTGAAAAACAGCATGGCCTCGACGGCGGCGATTCCAAACGATAGCTAATACAAAAGCGCCTTGCGAAGCTCTGTTACGGAGTTTTGCAGGACGCTTTATTTGTATATTTATTTAGCGTTGCCTGGGACGTAGGAAAAACTGTCGCCAAGTTTCTTAATTACCTCGCCGGCAAGCTCTTCAGACGTACGCATAACGCCCCCTCGGTCGGGAACTACGGAAATATCTTTATATCTTGAAAACCACGTGATCTGCCGCTTGGCGTAACGCCGCGTGTTTTTTTTGATCATATCCACAGCGTCTTCAAAAGATATTTCTCCTCGCAGATAAAGCACTATTTCTTTATAACCGATTGCCTGAGCCGCCGTAGAATTCTCCTTAAGCAGTCCGGACAAGAAAAGCGTCTTAACTTCTTCAAGCAGTCCGCAGTTTATCATTTTTTCTACCCGTTCGTCGATTCTGGAGTAAAGAATATTTCTGTTCTCGTAGTTTACAGTCACGATTCTCGCATTAAATCGACTGTCGCCTAAAATACTTTCGCGGTCATGCTCAGTTTTAGTCTTTCCAGTGGATTCGTAAATTTCTATCGCGCGTACCACTCGCTTAACGTTGTTTGGGTGGATAGCGTCCGCCGACTCCGGATCAACGTTTCGAAGTCTGTCGTGCAGCGCTTTGCGTCCGTGCTCTTCTGCATATGCCAAAATTGATGCTCGGAGTTCGTCGTTTTCACGCGCTTCAGAAAAATGTTCCGGTCGTAGAAGAGCGTCAAGGTACATTCCAGTGCCGCCGCAAACGATAGGCAGCTTGCCTCTGGAGATTATTGAATCGATAGCCCGACAAGCTTCCTCCACCCAATCTGCCGAGGAATAGTTATCTGACGGCGAACACACGTCTATCATATGGTGGGCGACGCCGTCCTTTTCTTTTTCCGTCGGCTTGGCCGTGCCTATGTTCATTTTTCGGTATATCTGCATTGAGTCGGAGGATACGATTTCTCCATTCAATTTTTTTGCAAGTTGGACGGCGAGAGCGGATTTTCCAGTGGCGGTGGCCCCGCCTACCGCGATCAAGCTTATTTTGTTATGCATATAATAAATTCCCAGTTCTATTTATTATGGTAACGAATGACCTGCGGCAAGATAAATTTCGTACCATTGGCTTCGGGTAAGCTCAACGTCCGCCGCGTCGCAAATATCAGAAAGGCGAGACGGGTTCATTGTTCCAGCTATAAGCTGCATATTTGCCGGATGACGTAGAATCCACGCGGCGGCTACCGCTGTTTTGCTTATATTGTATATCCTTCCGATTTCTTCAAGCTTTTGGTTTAGCTCCGGAAACTTTTCGCTGTCGACAAACGCGCCTGAGAAGAACCCGTACTGAAACGGCGACCATGTCTGAACGGTCATATTTTTAATACGGCTGTATTCAAGAATTCCGCCGTCATGCATTACTGAATCAGAGTTCTTCATATTCACGTTCATGCCTGATGCGACCATGCCGGCCTCGGTAACGGAGAATTGAAGCTGGTTTGCAATAAGGGGGTTCTTTACCGCTGTTTTTAGCAGTTCTATTTGATATGGATTGTGATTTGACACCCCAAAATATCTAACTTTTCCGGCGCGATGAAGCGTCTCAAAGGCTTCGGCAACTTCTTCCGGTTCCATAAGCGTATCCGGACGGTGGAGCAGCAAAATATCGACGTAGTCGACGCCTAGTCTTTTAAGACTGCCCTCCGCGGATTCAATAATATGTTCTTTTGAAAAATCGTATTGACCGGAACGTATTCCGCATTTTGTTTGCAGAACAATATTGGCGCGCGCGCCCGGACGGCGTTTCAGGTATTCGCCGAAACGGACTTCAGAATCTCCTCCTCCGTAAATATCCGCGTGGTCAAAGCAGCTTATACCTCTTTCAATCGCGCAGTCCACAATCATGTCGACATTTTTATCGGAGAGTCCCGCCATTCGCATACATCCAAGCGATATTGCGGAACATGGCAGTATTCCTCCCATTTTTATCTGTTTCATACTTGCATCCACCTATTCTTTCATAAATATTTCATAAGCATAATTTTTAAATTATAATAACAGCTCCTATAATGTTACTGTCAGCGCGTCTGCAAACTTTACAAATCCTATTTTTTCGGCAAGTCTTGACGACGCGATATTGTCGTATGAGCACGACCACTGCGGACATTTTCTAATTGCGAGTATATTTTCAATGCACAATGCGCAGGCCGCCGACGCATATCCTTTACCGCGATACTCATAGAGCGTGTTAATTCCGATTTCCTGAACTTTGTCGGACAAATACGGCATATCTGGAGAGTCGGTGCAGCTTGCTAGAATATCGTTGTCAAATACTCCGCAGCAGAGACGCCTACTTATCATAGAATAGAAGTACTTTTCAAGCCAATCCGTATTTTTACATTGCGGATTATTTTTCTTAAAAAAAGAAAGATATGCGGAATAATCAGATATGTCGAGAGCTCTTGCCGCTATTTTGCTTTCATATGATCTCTGGTAGTAGAATTTAACGTTATGCGCTACGTCGCGATTATACGTTTTGCGTATGGCGCAGATAAGCGAATCTGCGTCAAAAATATCGCTTTCTTTTAAAGCGTTGATTTTACTTAGCGCTTTATTCCCATAGGATACGATAATATTATTATTTTGAGATAATGCGTATATATCGAACTTGTCCAAATAACCTTGGAGCGTTTTATTTCTGTCGTCGGAGTATACAAAAGCGACGGCGTCTTTGCTATCGCAAAGTATATTCGGTTTTCCGAGAAAAAGAGAATAATATTGCCGGGTTATTTTTAGAAAATCCATTTATCTTCTCCTTAATTATATCGCTTTTCTATATTTCCGCTTATGATGTTCTTTAAAGAGCTATCTTTGCCTGGAAATGTATAAACCGCGCGTTCAAAGATTCTTTTAATCTTAATCTTGCGGTTGAAAATATTTTAAGGCGAGACGGCGGACGTTTTTACTCGCCGGATAGATTTGCGTCGATATATTCAATAACCGGCTTTCTAATAACGGCTTCCGCATTGCCAAGATTATATAATTATTTCGACCAGAGCTTTCACAAAATCAAGACGATTAAAATCATATATTTTCAAATAAATTCATTTGTCTGCCTTGATCGATATTCTTACTGGTACGCGCCTTACCTCTGTCTGCCAAATCAGGAGAAAGTTCCTCCAAAAAGGAGGAGGGCTCGCCGGAGGATGTGATGATCAACGCGTCTTTGGCTCTGGTTACTCCCACATAGAATAAACGGCGTTCCTCCTCTTCGTCAGAAGACGTTTTTCCTCCTGCAAAAGGAATCGTTCCTTTTCTCGCGCCGTAAATTATCACCGCTGGAAATTCCAGTCCTTTGGAGCCGTGAAGCGTCGTCAACGTAACCGCTCCCGCCTCATACTGTTTCCCCGCGCAGCGTTTCAGATCGCTCTCTACGCCGGTCTCAAGCGCCTCCAGAAATTCAGGCATATGCTGGTAAAATACTGACGTTTGATACAGCAGCTGCATTTCCTTTTTCTGCTCCAGATTTAAATCCTTCATCCATTCCTCAAGTATCTTCCGAGGTTTTTTTAGTTTTAACTGAGGAGCGTATTTTTTCGCAGTCTTTTCATAGGCGTCGACCGCCGAATTTTCCGCCTCTGCGCTCCATAGCAGCGTCAGCGCCGTATGCTCTGATAACTTGTCCTCCGGCTGTAACAAAGACTTGAAAAAACAGATTGTTCCTCGAACTGTCTTCTCCTGCAAGAACTCCTCTCTTCCCGCCGCTATATAGGGAATTCCCTCCTTCTTAAGGCATTCTTCCAAAAGCGCGGCTTGACGATGAGTCCGATACAATACGGCGACGTCTTCAAATCCCAATGCGGTTCCTTCTTTTGTTGGAAATAACTCCTGAGCCTCCAACATTCCGATTCCTCCGGCCAGCCTGTTGATTTCTTTCGCCACAAAAATGGCCTCGGCTCTTTCGCTGTCCGCTTCAATTATTCTGACGGAAGCTCCGTTTGGCCGATTTGGATTCAAGACTCTCATATTCCCCGGATTTTTTGAAATCACTTCAGAGGCGATCGCTAGAATCTGCGGCGTCGAGCGATAATTTTCTTCCAGTATAATCTGATGTATGTCTTGAAAATCTTCCGTAAGCTTTTGGAAACATCCGGCGTCGGCCCCGCGAAATCCGTATATAGCCTGATCCTGGTCTCCTATAACAAACAGTTCCTTTCCGCCTTTGTTCCATGCCTTTATCAGTTGATACTGCAAGGGATTGACGTCTTGAAACTCATCCGCCAAAAGATAAGTGAAAGCTCCTTTATTGTCTCGTTTACCGTTTTCTACGTCTTCTTCTCTGGCGATCCTCAACGCCTCCAAAAGAATATCGTCAAAGTCCATGGCTTTCCATTCTCTCAGACCATTTTGATATGCTTCAAGAGCCTCCCTTTCTATGCAGGAATCAGACTCTTCTATTCCCGTCTTATAATTAGATATCTGCGTGAGAATTTGGGTAACAGATTGCTTTAGGCCGTATTGCTTTTTGATATTATCTACGAGTTCTCTTGTCTCCATTTCGCTGGCAATGGAAAATTCCATATCTCTGTCCTTAAGCTGTTTCAATGCAATCGAGTGAAAACTTCCAATTTGAAGTCTGTTCGCCGTTCTTTTGCCCAGCTGCTTCTGAATCCGTTCTCTTAGCTCTACGGCCGCTTGATTGGTAAAGGTTACAGCTGTGACGCTGCTAGGACTTACCCTTCTTGTCTCCAGCAAATTAAGAATGTGCGCCGCCAGAGTTCCGGTTTTTCCGGTTCCAGGACCGGCTTTTACCACGGTTACTCGACTGGTGGATTCGATCGCCCGACGTTGTTTTTCATTCCATAGGGGACTCTGCCCGCCGACCTTAATTTCTTCTGCCAAAGGCCCGAAGACGTTCTTGTTTCTATCGTCATATTGCTCCCGGCGTTCGAAAAGGGAACCGTCTGTTTCACTCGGGTTAGGACGAGACTCCTTCTCCATTGCTTCGGTAAGATAATTCGTCTGATCGTCAAACAAGCCTATCTGTCCTTCCAATCGTTCGATCTCACTGCGCGAAAACAAACGGAGATTGCCGTATTCTCCGTCGAATCCCGGCCTCCATGTTACTTCTCCTCGTCTTAATCTTCCGATACCCTCCGCGATCAGGCAACCGGATATACTACGTATTTCTTCCAGCGGAATATCGCGAAGTATAGAAAACTCCGGACCCAGCTTTTGAAGTAGATTTTGATACGCTTTCGCCACCTTAGCGCTGTTCGGAGAATACCCCAAAGACGCGCCGATCAACTCCGGCAGAGGCACAAGGCTTTCAAATACTGCGGCTTGAGCTTTTCGATATCCCTCGGGACGGTCGGAAAGCTGTTCAATACGATGGGATACTCCAATCGTTATCTTACGTCCGCATACCGGACAGATTCCTCCATATTTTTCCGTCTCGGATGGGGAAAGACAGATTCCGCATTTGCGATGTCCGTCGAAGTGATATTTTCCTTCCTCTGGGAAGAATTCAATGGTTCCCGTCAAACCTTTACCGGTCTGAATCGCATTTTTCAAAGATTCATATGATAAATCAATATCAAAGAGATTAGCCTCCCTGCCAAGCTTTGCAGGCGAATGAGCGTCAGAATTGGAAATTAGCTGGTAACGGTCTATGGCGGACACCCTCCAGTTCATAGGAGGATCTGAGGACAGCCCCGTTTCCAATGCGTAAATATAACGCGACAGATCGCCGAAGCACTCTTGAACGGAATCAAAACCGGAAAACGCCCCGAATAGGGAAAAATGCGGCGTCCATATATGTGCCGGGATATATACGGCTTCCGGACATAGTTCCAGAAGTATTTCCAGCAGATCGTGACAATCCATACCAAGTATGGGTCTGCCGTCAGAATGAATATTTCCGATGCCTTCCAGCTTGCGGGAGACCAGCTCAGCATCCTCCAAACTCGGCAGCATAATCAAGCTGTGCACTTTCCGCACCCGATCGTATTTTTTATAAATGGAGCTGATTTCTCCTGTAATAACAAAATGCGGACGTATACAGTGTAACGCGGTATCGTCTTCGATACGATACTCATTTTTCAACACGTAAAATCCATTCCCGGCAGACTCAAGTTTTTCATTCAACTCTTCCCGCCATGCAGGATGGGTAAAGTCGCCGCTGCCAACGATACTAATTCCTTTACGACGCGCCCATAAGTCCAGATATTCAGGAGAGCAGTCTTTGCTGGTTGCCCGAGAGTAATGAGAATGAATGTGTAAATCGGCAATATACATAAAAGACCTCTTTAAATTTTGCAACGTATTATTTTCTTAGTTGTCGGCGGTTACTTATACTATGTAATCCGCTTCACCATGTAAGTTTTCTATCGTAAAGGTTTCAATCATGTTCTGCGCAGGCAACGTCGCATGAGACAATATCTGATTATTTTACGATGGAACTTAGAAAGTTTACGCTCAAATGCCGTTCATACCAATAGCATTGCGTCTGGAAAAAACGAGCGGTGCGGGGACACTTTCCCTGCACCGCTTTTCCGTATAATTATAATAGCAGGTTTTGGTCGGAAAGTCAATATGAAAGGCGAAAAATTTGGCGTTCTTAATCTTTGATGAAGTACAAAATACAGCCTTTACGGTTTATACATATCAGCATAGGTGATGTATTCATCGTCGCTAGGTGGCAAGATCAATTCTTTGGCGGGACAATATTTGAAATAAAGCTCATCATTATCTCCCATGCCAAAATTCCAATCCAAAACTAAATTTTCATCAATCCCGATACTGTAGATCTTCAGTTTGCTTAATTTCTCTCTTAACTCTGGCCCGTCCGGGATAAAAGCGGTAAGAGGGCTGTCCTCCTCAAACAGATACCAATTTCCCTGTATCACTCCGCAGTGATCGCAGTGATTTGCAAAGCGCTCTCCTGCTGTCTTGGAAAATCCGGTGCGCACATTATATCTTTGCTTTATGTACCTTAAAAGGGCCGGCGGTATATCATTTTCATCGTCTACCCACGAAAGAAACAGCGGCTCATATCCCACTAAATCTTCAATGGTTTCACTCTCAAAGCTGCCGTCATCATTGCAGTATAATCTTGTGTGTTCTCCAATCCCCAGGCCGATTACACGTGTGGGCTTTCCGCAGCGAAAGCAAGTCTGTGTTCCTTCCACGATATAGATTATACTCATGCGCGATAATGGTCAGCTCCCGGTTCCCCGCAATCCAGCGCGCAAACTTAACATACTCGCTGACCCGCCCTTGATAAAACCACTTTTTCATCTTAGGATCCCACTGGGCGCCCAAGGTCTTTGCGAGTTCCTTTTCTGCATAAGGAACTTCTAAATAAAGCTTCCCATACATTTGCCTTCCCTCAGTTTTCACAAAATAGGTTCTGGATATTTTCAAACGTTATCACAAGGCATCGCCAACCCGTGTTTTGATAAACTCCTGTTTAGCAAAAAGGATCTGTATCAGTTCGTTCTCCTGCTGCCAGTTCAGCGGTTCGGAATGACAGCAGGTATTGCGCAGCAAACGAAATTTTTCTAATTCTTCGGCATATTCTTTCCACCACTGCTCATCGCAAACCTGTTCAAACAGGATAGCCCTGCGGGAAGCTAACCGGGAGCGCAATTCTTCTTTATCTAGAAGAGTTGTAAAAGTACCGGTTGTTACTTTATGCTCCTTTATATCACAAAGTTTTCCCTTACTTGTCTTCTC
>CATKFO010000076.1 GCA_949747515.1 uncultured Eubacteriales bacterium | reverse complement strand
TTCCTGTCGACGCACTTATAAGAAAAAATTCTTCTTTTGAGATTCTGTCAAGCGGTGAAAAACTCGATTCTATGACGTTTTATTATAAAAAAGGATTTATGAGGTTTCTTAAAAGATAGATATATTCACTTGGGGGAATGATAAGCATGGAGCCAAACAATATGATCCGAAGATATACTAGTAATGCTGAATTTCTCGCTCAATCTAAATGCTAATGGTATCGGATCTGTAGCGCAAGCGCCGACATACTAACATTTTTAGGCTATAATACTGTTTAATAAACTTGAATTTAGGAGGAAACAAGCGTGCGAAAAGCGTTATCCTTAATACCTTTGATCATGGCGATCATCCTCTTTGTTGCTTCTGTAATATTATGTTTTTACAGCGTTTACGACATTAATAGCGCTCGTAATGAACTTGCTGATAATCCAGGCGCAAGCGGCGCCGATTATTTAGGAGTTACTATAGCGTATGGCGCGAGTTTATTTATATTATTTTCACTTTCAACTCTCGGATTGATTCTTTCTGTAATCAGTAGGAAAATACTGGAGCAAAGAATTCCGAGGCTTATTTCCATTGTTTTAATATTTCTTTTTGTATTTATTATGACAACATCGTTTTTCTTTTATTTCCTCAGATAATTATCTATAACTTTAATCATATAAAATTTCAACTGCAGCAACTCTGTTTTTGTAACAGTGCGAATAAGTTTTTTGCAGCAAACGTCCGCGTCTAAGATCGTTTTGTATTTCTTGCTTCCAAATCTTTATAAAATTTATAGCATACGCGGTTCGGCGCTTTTCATTTTGCAAACAGTCAGTTCCAAAGGTTCAATTCTCTATGATAAAAATGCAAAGATATCTTATCGTTCGCCGCCTACATGTACGACTCGACAATCTTTTATAAAATAAATCTTGTCGTGTTTTTTAATTTCAAAAACGCTGTATATTTATATAAAGATTGTAATGGAGAAAAAACAATGAAAAAAATCAGCGGCAATATCGTCGAGTTAACCGTAAACGATCTCGATAAATGCAGATCTTTTTGGGATATTCCAAGTAAACTGGCGGCGCCTATGACTTCCGGAGAAAAGAAGGCGTTTGCTTACAGATCAGGCTATACTTATATCGGAGGATGCGCTTTATCAATTAAAGAAAATCGCGGGCTATTTTCATATTTTGCCGTTTCTCCAGATTTTCGAGGAAATGGAATCGGCAGCCGTATCATAAATTTTGCAGCAATATATTTTATGAATATGGGTCTGAAAGAAATGCGGCTTCATGTTCACAAAAATAATACCGGGGCTATCAGATTATACGAAAGAAACGGATTTGTCTACGATTCTGACATTACGTCCGAAAAAATCGCAATGATAAAAACGCTGTAATATTTTTTTATGTAAAGAAGTATAAAGATAAAAAACTCGTCTTTAGTCTTGTAAGGAGAAAAAACGACATGAAAATTAGAGTTGCAACAGCGGAAGACGCTAAGTCAATTCAAAAAATTTATGCGCCTTATGTAGAAAAAACAGCGGTTACATTCGAGTATAACGCGCCGAGTATTGATGATTTTCAGCACAGAATAATAAATACATTGGAAGAATATCCGTATTTAGCGGCTGTTGAACAAGAAAGCATTATAGGATACGCTTATGCAGGTTCGTTCCATTCAAGGGAGGCATATAAACATTCAGCGGAAGTATCCATATATCTTCATGAAAAGTGGCGTAAAAAGGGAGTTGGGAAAAAACTGTATCAGGAATTAGAAAACAGGTTGATTAAGCAGAATGTTTTTGTTTTGTATGCCTGTATCACGGTTACAGAACGCCAAGACGATGAAAACTTAACTGACGCAAGTATTTGCTTTCATAAAAAGATGGGCTACACGACGGTAGGAAGACATAACCTGTGCGGATACAAATTTAATAAGTGGTACAGCGTGGTTTGGATGGAGAAATTGATTGCCGATAGAGCGGACAGGCCGAACGATTTTATTCCTTTTTCCAAATTATGCAAATAAATTCTGTCAACTAGTCGAGAAGGCTAAAAGTCGTTAATCCAGTCCCTTAAGGTTAAAAAACGCAGCGCGTGCGGCGGCACATGCGGCAGAACGGCAGAAAACCGGTAACCTTGCTTGTCATGGCAAGCAGCAAATATGTGAATCACGTTATTCAGATGCAAAAAGATTATCTATTCATTTAGTACATTTATCTTTATACGCTGTGATTTTTAGTCCTTTATTTGCCTTGTTATAATTATAATTCGTAATATAGTATATAGTCCAAAAAATATAGTAATATGATGGTTATAGTGATTTTGCGCAAAATAAAGTGATTGAATGTCAATAGATATTATGTTACGCTCATATTGAAGCAATCCAAATTTTATAATATAGGAGGCAAAGCATGAAAAAAGATAGTTCGACTGAATCATGGGGAAAAGCTGAAATGAGTGAGGAATTAATTAATCTGGCTCAATTAAGTTCTCATAGAACGCATTTCGTAATGCCGTTCACCTTTAGCCAACTAGGCGATGTTTCAGGCAAATCAGTATTAGATTTAGGATGCGGCGAAGGAGAATATTCACGTGAACTCGCACGAAGAGGCGCAAAAGTAACAGCGGTTGATTGCAGTGAAAATCTAATAAAATACTGTAAATTAAAAATGGAAGAGGAATGTCTGAATATAAATTATTACGTACGGAACAGCTGTGAATTGTTTGGCGTTTCCAATAATACCTTTGATTTAGTCCTCTCTTCTATGATGCTAATGGATTGCGAAGATTTCGAGGGAACAGTTAAAGAAATATTTCGTGTATTAAAGCCATCCGGAAGATTGTTTGCAAGCGTATGCCATCCGTGCTTTCATCGCAGCGGGGGTATTGGACGACAAGATAAAGGTCTTGATAAAAAGGTTGTCGTATCAAATTATTTTAATCCAACTGAATGGGAAGCTCCTTTATCGTCAGGAACGGTAAATATTATTTGGAGACACCGAACGATACAGGATTATGTTAAAACATTTATAAAATGCGGATTGACTATTACCGACGTTCATGAGCCCATTCCTACCGATGATCAGGCGAGGATAGACGTGGATATCGCATGGTTGCAAAAAGTTCCCGTCTATATGTTTTGGGAATTAAAGAAATAGCTTTTACTTTAATTTTATGCTCGATTAATGATTTCAGCAGCTCAATTCCATCCACTAAAACGGGTTATAATATAAAACAGAATTCTTGGAGGAAGATTTATTGGTCTCCCATGTTAATTTCATAGCGCGTAAACTGCTTGATATGAATCCAGATCCGATTCCCAGGTTTATTATCTTGAAAGAATTTATGGGACTGACAAAAAACATGTCCGAATATCAGAACCTATACGATCAGGTCTGTGATCATCGCTATATAAAAAATTTTGAGATAGCTCAAAACGAACGTGGATTCTGGATACCGTTTCATGGATATACGGAAAGCGTTATTAGAAAGTTACTATACTTTGGACTTGATAAAGAACATATTTGCTTAAAAAGAGTCTCCGATTATCTTGTAAAAGTATTAAGCTGCGAAGAAGAATGGAACCAATTTGAAAAACAGGACAACCCTCTATGGTATCCTAAAATGTTCGCCCCTCTTGTAAGCTCAGCTATGCTTTCATTGATCGACAAGGATAATCGCTTATTGCTGAAGCCGAGGAAGCAATGGAGCTATATTGCAAAGGAATCATTCGAGGATGGTTTTTATAACAAGGACAAAAATATTAAAGCGATCAAAGACTGCTTTGACTTCTACACAAAGCGCCCGATACAGCCCTTTAATTATTATAGCCTTTTATTGCTAGCGCCCGACGATAACCGTTCATATATTGATAAAGCTACCGACCAGGCTTTGGTTAATTACTGTATGAATGAATCACAAGGCGTCTGCTATGTTTATAACGCCAGGCCTTCCGATATGGTCTCAATTTCCGCGCGCAACAGAGATTGCAGAGACTTTTGGCATTGGATTAGAGCGCTGCAAATTATTTCGCAATATCGCGGTTGGACGGCATATAAGGACAAGTACTTCGAATGGATACTCTCTCAAACGAACGAATACGGACTTTGGGAATTCCCTAAAAAATTTGATTTCACCCTCTCAAATTTTTGGAGGGGCAAAAACAAAACCATCGACAGTTCAATTTTCGTCGTTAAGCTTCTTAACGAATCTAAAGCTTTTTGAGGACATAGCTTTCTTAAATCAAAATAAAAACAATTTCCTTACATAGAAATTGCATAAAATTTATCCGTATTATTTTTTAATGCTTCGGCGTTTATTTTATTCTCTTGTTCTTTCGCCGCCTTGCTCAGAAATCGACATAAGCGGCGATTTGTGATGTTTTCTTTAACAAAAAAGTATGTTAAGATAAGATTACAGTACAAAAAAGGAGTTGCTATATGAACACAGACAAAATTTACGCCGAACAGCTGGCGAACGAGTACGCGCCGAAAAATACTTCTAAAGTAATCGCCCTGAAAAAACTGGACTCAAAAGCGAAAACGCCCGCCGCAGTCTTTGGATACTCATTCGGTATTGTTTCCGCTTTGACGCTTGGCGTAGGCATGTGTCTCTGCATGGGAAAACTTGGTCCGGGCGATATGACTTATATGGCTGTCGGAATAGTCGTCGGCCTGCTAGGAATTTTAGGCGCAAGCCTTAACTATCCTATATATAAACGTATTCTGGAGAAAGGCAAAAAGAAATACGCCTTTGAGATCGTAGAGTTAGCGAAAGAAATCAGCGGAAAGGCAAAATGAACAAAATAAAAGCCGTTTTGCGAAGACTTTTGCTTCCTTCCGGATGGATCTTAGCGTTCGTCTCAGGGATCGGGTATGGAACGACGATCAGAGCTCTTGTTTCGGGTAAAACGGGAATATCCGCGTATATTGCCTATGCGCTGTCCGCCTATGCTCTTGCCGCGGATATTCTCGCGCTTCCTAAGCTGAAATCAGCTTTATCGGCCGCAAGCGTTCGCCATAAAGAAAGCGGAACTTTTTCCTCTTTGATTCGAAAAACTAAATTTGGAATAAAATATTTAGACGATCAAGCATTTCGGGGCAGCGTTAGCGTATATCAATCGATGATCGTCAATTTTCTGCATACGATTTTCCGCATTATAACGGGTATCAAGTACGCTTCGGTTTGGTTTATTTCTATGGCGGCGTACTATTTTTTTCTTGGGATCATACGAGCGTATATTGTTTTTAGTTACCGGCGCAGATCTTTTCCTAGCGACGAATACGCTGTCTATGAATATGGAATTTATAAAACGACCGGTAAATTACTGCTTTCTCTTAATATTCCCATGAGCGTTATGATTTTTCTGACGATCGTTACAAATTCCGGATATATCTATCCCGGGATTGTTATTTACGGTTCGGCGACGTATACTTTTTATATGACCGCCATATCCATTTTAAACATCTCGAAATTTCGTAAGCTTAACAGTCCGATTCTTTTAGCGTCCAAAAACCTTAATTTTGTTTCGGCTGCCATGTCTTTGTTTGGTCTGCAAACCGCTATGATCTCCCGGTTCGGAGATGGAAACGACGACTTTCGAAAACTAATGAACTTTGTTACCGGAGCGGGCGTTTGCGTTATTACGCTTGGCGCCGCCGTATATATGATTGTAAAATCACAGACCAAAATTCGAAAGGCGGAACGGATATGAATAAGTCTGACAGCAAGTATTTTAACACTGCGGCAAAGATGGACAGAGCCTTTATAGAACTGCTTGCCGAAAAGGATTTCGAATATATAACGGTTAAAGAAATATGCCGGCGCGCCGGGGTGAATCGGTCTACCTTTTATCTGCATTATGAAAATATAGCGGATTTGCTTGAAGAAAGCGTCGATTATGCGATAAAAGATATTTCCGGACGCTTTCATGAAAACGACTTCGTTTCAAAAATCAAAGGTCGTCCTTTAGACGAACTATTTCTTATCACGCCTCAATACCTTATTCCTTATCTTTCCTATGTGCGCGACAACAAAAAGTTGTTTCAAACGATGGTGAAACAATCTAAGACTCTGGGACTTGAAAAAAATTACAGGAAGCTGTTTGAATTTGTGCTGAATCCTATTTTAGAGCGTTTTCACGTTCCGTCTCGCCGCCGTAAATATATAACGACCTTTTATATTAACGGAATTATTGCGATCGTCATGGACTGGTTAGAAAACGATTGCTTGGATTCGATTGAAGAAGTGTCGGGCATTATAGAGTTTGTTGTGAATTCCGGAGCTTTTCAGGTAAAATCCGATAACTTAATCTGACTATCCGTTTGATTTCCAAACGTCTGAGTATCGCGGAATTCAATACAAGATATAAGCCTATGTTTTTTCTTGACAAATTTCAAAATATATGATAACATATTTCATGTCGAACAGCTTTAAAAGCGTAGAATCGCGACGATTCCGCGCTTTTCTTTTTATTTTAGTTTGCAGTTTTCAGGCGTCTTTCTCTCTGATAAAGACTCCGAAACCCAACGTTATTTTTAAGGAAAATAGCGTGAAAGATCTGTTTAGCTTGTATCGAAGCGCATCTGTTTCACGCCTAAATTCTCCCGCTTCACATAAACAGGAAGCAGAAAAATCAGGATCAACCTCATTTTTGTTTCTGCAAACACAGGAGAATTTCATTACTATTTTTTATGCCGCCGCATTGGCGGCGGAATGGAGATTTTATGAACGCGACAGAAAACGGCCGTTATTTCGAAACTGAAAAAATATCGAAACTTATGCTGAAGTTTTCCATCCCGTGCGTACTGTCTCTATTAGTAAGCGCGCTGTACAATATAGTCGATCAAATCTTTATAGGCAACAGCGAGCTTAGCGCGCTCGGCAACGCGGCGACGGGAGTCGTTTTTCCAGCATTCATTATTTCTCAGGCGTTCGCATGGTGTTTTGGCGACGGATGCGCCGCGTATCTGAATATATGTCAGGGACGAGGAGACGCCGATTCCGCTCATAAGGCCATAGGAACGGGTATTTTGGCGACGCTTGCCTCCAGCATTTTACTTATAGCCGTTTTTTTCCCTTTTAAAACGCAGCTCCTCCTTCTACTGGGAGCCTCTGATAACAATATAGCTATGGCGGAAGAATACTTCAGCATTATTCTGATGTTCTTTCCGGCGTATATGCTGTCGAACATGATGAATTCGGTAATACGGGCCGACGGAAGTCCGGCGTGGTCTATGACGTCCATAATATCCGGAGCCGCAGTCAACATTATTCTTGATCCTACGTTTATTTTTGGTTTTCATTGGGGTATGAAGGGAGCGGCTCTCGCTACCGTCGTCGGTCAATGCGTATCGTTCGTCGTCAGTCTGTCTTACTTTTTCAGAACTAAAACGTTTAGATTTACGGTGAAGAGCTTTATACCTGATTTTAAGGCTTTTTCCGGCGCGTTAAAATTAGGACTCTCCTCGTTTATTACTCAGATAACGATCGTCATTATTTCAGCGCTGTGTAATATTACGCTTTCAAAATACGGAGCCGCGTCCCATTATGGAGCGGACATTCCAATCGCTATTATTGGAATTGAAAGCAAGGTTTTCACCGTCGTTATCAACCTAGTCGTAGGAATTGTTCTCGGATGTCAGCCAATTGTCGGATATAACGTAGGGGCGGGAAATTACGACAGGGTGAAGCGTTTGTACAAATCGATTCTTGCGTGCGCGATTATCATAGGGCTGTCGTCTACTCTTCTGTTCGAACTTGCCCCACGCTCTGTCGCCGGAATTTTCGGACAGCCTACAAATATTCCAAACCCGGGAGACTATTGGATATTCGCTGAAAAAACTTTTCGTATTTTTCTTATGTTTGTAACGTTTACATGCGTTATAAAAATGAATTCGATTTTCTTTCAAGCGGCCGGAAAGCCCGTTCAGGCGGTTGTTTCGTCTCTGATACGCGATATTTTATGCTTCGTTCCCCTGGTTCTGATTCTGCCGAGGGCCTTCGGCGTCTACGGCATACTATACGCCGCGCCAATCGCTGATTTTATCGCAATGATAACGGCTACGGTTTTAATCGTTAAATACATGAAATCGCTTAAAGAACAATAAATATAAAGAGCGGATCTTTTTAAAAGACTACCGCTCTTATTCTAATCGCCGCATGCTTTAGGCCGGGAGAAAGCTAAAATAAAATTCATTTTATTAAAAACTCCATTTGACAATCGTACGGTTCCTTAGCCACGTGCTTTTGATTATATTCTTCCGCTTCAACACAGCCCATCGCATTATAAAAAGCTTGAGTTTCCACGGCCGAATGAGCGGAAATATACAGTTTTTCAGCCCCTTTTTCCTTCGCCCAAATTTTAGCCGCGTTAAAGAGCGCCTTCCCTATTCCTCTCCGTCTCATATCTTCTGACACATGAATAGATGAAAGATCAAGATATTGATTTTTAACGCCGAAAAATTGCGGTTCGACGGATACGAAGCCCTTCAGCTTGCAGTCGTAAAAGGCTCCGTAAACAAAACCGCCGCTTCTCGCGGTATTTTTCAGACACGCTATCAGCGTATCGTAATCCTCCTCCGTCCAATCGTCTATAAACGGATCGTCCTTTACGAATAAACAATCATTTTCGCGGCGCAGGCATTTTACAACCACCTGACGGCGGATAAAGCTGCGGAACAAATCTCTGTTAATTTCATATTCCTCTATATTTTTATATATGATCATACCTACGCGCCGTTTTTATTTTCCTCCAACATCTTTAGAAAGAATCATCTCATAAAATTCTCCTTCGAGTCTGAATCCCCCGATACATTCATAGCCGAGTCTATAATAAAAGCCCTGCGCGCTTTCGTTCGACTGGGTGGAAGTCATTAAAGTTTTATATCCCCTTTTAGCCATATCGGTCTCCCAAAGCAACGCCATATGCCTGCCAACGCCCTTTCCTCGATAGTTCTCAAATATATAAAGCATATTCATAAAAGGAATGCTGTCCCAAAACATATTATAGCGCAGCCAACCGATAAAGCGTCCGTTATCTTCCGCAATATAAACTCGTTTCAGTTCGACTGAAATTTCCGCCTCGTTCCGTGAAATATGCTTGTCATATCTTATCAGCTCGTCTACGTCCGAACCTTGAGCATACCTGATATTCATTTGTCTCTTCCTTTTCAGCGTTTTTATAGGGAATTAGCTTTCATTTCTGAGAACGAGCTCGCAAGATTTCCTACAAAGCTCCACTGCCTCTTCATATATTCCCGTAGTTTTTTGGTTCCTTCGGCGTAGTCCTCGTATACTTTTTCCACGTCGCCGAAACTGCGGCAAACTGCATGGGCGGCGGCTCCTCCGCTTTCGATACCCGCGGAAATTCCTTCCCCCATAGGATTTAAAAATCCCGCCGCTTCTCCCGCTAATAGAATTCCGCCCCGTCCGGCGACGAGGTCTACGGGACATCCCGGAAGAACTTGCGGCATAAGCCACTTTTCCTCCTTAATCTGACGATCGATATGCAAATTATGTTTGGCTCGCATATATTCGATAAACGAACGGTAGTATCCGGCCGCGTTTCGGGGATTTTTTACCGCGACGCCAAGAGCAAGCATATCGTCCTTTACGTTAAACCAAGCGTCGTACTCGGACAGTTCCGGCTGTAAATAAGCGTAAAAATAGTGAGGATCAAGTTCGACGGCGCCTTCGCTGAACGTCTGATATACGGTTATATATTTACGCGCGGAACCAAGCAGTTTTCTTTTTACAGCGCCGATTACGCCTTCGCAATCCAACGCGTAACAAGCCTTTTCGGTATATATGCTTTCGCCGCCTCGGAAAGAGACTTCTACGTGTTCGCCTATTTCTTCACAGTTAACGACTGAAACTCCGTCTCTGAGTTCGGCTCCCGCCTTAACCGCGGCCTCGGCAAGCCAATAGTCAAACGAGCTTCTCCAAACGTTAAGGCCATCTTGTTCGAATCGATACTCCTTGCCTTTGTCCGTCGTAAAAATCATTCCTCGATTTTCCGCAGGAGAGCAGGTTACGAAATTTGGAATATCGCTTTCGAAGTATTTCTTTACAAGCTCCATTGATTTTTTTATTAGAATTCCGGAGCATGATTTGTATCTCGGAAGCTTGAATTTTTCCGCAAGCATTGTTTTGTATCCCGACTCGGCAAGTACTTTTGCCGCCGTACAACCGGACGGACCCGCGCCTATAACGATTACGTCGTACATTATATCATCCTTCCCGCCTCCATCCAAAATATCTGCGAACTTTCTTTTTATATTCAAGATATTCGTCGCCGAACTGGGAGCATAAAAAGTCTTCTTCCACATTGACTATCTGTAAGTGAAGCATTACTCCCGCGGCTATAGTAGCGATAAGAAGAGGAACGTTAAAGAACATTAGCAGAACGCCGACATATACGAAGTCAAATCCCAGAAAAGCCGGATTACGGCTAATTTTATAAACGCCGTTTGTTACAAGCTCAGTTTCTTTTTCTTCCGGGACTCCCGCTCTCCAGCTGTCGCGCATAGTGATTACGGAAATTATGAAAATCGTCGCGCCTACCCCGGCGAGGCAAGCTCCCGCCGTTCTCCATACCCAGCCGTTCAATAGACTGCCTCCGCCGAAAATTATACTGGCTATCTCCACAGCCAGACATAATATGGACGCAAGCTTCACGCCTATTTCAATAAATTTGACGAATCCGTTTTTTCCTTTTCCAACGCCAAGTCTGTCGGTCTTTACGCCATTTTTTCTCTGGCATAGGATTTTCGCAAAATAACACCCGTAAAACGCCGCTAAAATAACAAAAGCAATGTATTTATACGCCATACGCTCCTCCTTTCAACTGATTACAACAGTTGATTTTCGCCGCTTCTTTACTATACGATTGGATGATTGCCGAGGCTGATTCTTCAGTCTTAAAATCGATTTTCATATTTGTCTTATCGATTGCCCGACCTTTTTACAGAATATAGGCAGTGCGGAATATCCTCTCCTTTAAAGAGTCTTATTCCATTGTCGATAACGGCCATACCATTACGCAAAGCGACCTTTTGCGACGCGATATTCGTATCTCTAATGATAGAAAATACTTCGTCGACGTTCAAAACGTCAAACGCGTATTCTTTACACGCCGCAGCCGCTTCAATAGCGTAACCGTTATGCCAGAACGCTCTTTGAAACAAGTAGCCGATTTCTACGACGCGCCTATTTTTCCAGGGCTGTACGGTAAGTCCGCACTGTCCTATCATTTCATTGCTTTCTTTAAGTATCGCCGCCCACAATCCTATTCCGTATTTACGATATCTTGCGATTTGTCTGTCAAGCCATTCCTGAGTCTCAGCGTCGGTAAACGCTCCGTTATATGCGTACATCACAGTCTCGTCCTGCAATATCTTGCAGAGATCAACGTAATCCGACTGATTCATTTCTCTTAAGTATAAACGTTTGGTTTCCAGTTTCATTTTTTCTTTATTTTTATGTCTGATTATTTAAGCGGCGATCTATACTCATTTAGTTTTTAGGAACGTCCCGCCTTTTAACAAATCAGCGTCTGATATTACTATGGTAAAAAATATTTTATAACTTGCCAGTCAATTTAAACTGCAGCAGGACAGGTTTCAAAAAACATTCGCGGGCGCTGACGCGACCGAGCCATAAAAAGCCCGCGTCCGCTCCATACGGCACGAGCGAAAGAATCCGATGTGTAGCGGCGCAAGCTCTTCATTTTGAGAAGCGCAAGCTTGTCTGTAGGTTTGCACCCGCTTCAAGAAGCTAACGAAGCGGGATTGAGCGATTCTGCCGATTAAAGATTTACATAGGTATAATCCCGCGCGAGACTTTTGCCGCCGCTAAAGCTTTTTGCTCGGCTTTTTTCTAGCAAAAAGCTAAAAATACAGAATATATACCTCTCCACAATAACTAATTTGAAAAATTAACTCTAAAAATAATTGTACTGCCTGCGCTTCGCAATGAAAAAAATAATCGATAAGGTACACGCCATAAATTCAGTTACTACCATAGAAGCCCATATTCCGTCAATATCAAAAATTATAGGGAGAAGCATAACTGAGGCAATTTGAAAAACAAGGGTTCGTAAAAATGAAATCGCGGCCGAAACAAATCCGTTGTTGAGAGCCGTAAAAAATCCAGAACCTAAAAAAGCTATTCCGCAAAACGGAAATGAGAACGAATATATCATTATTGCTCTTCTTGTAAACCGCATCATATCGGCGTCATATCCCATAAATAAGCTAGACAAAAAAGAAGAAAGCGTTAGAGCAAGAACCGTCATAGACGTCCCCACGACGATCATGACGACAAAGCCTTTTCGAAACAGGTTTTTAAGCTCCGCGGTGTTCCCAGCGCCATAATGATAGCTGATGATCGGCGAAGTTCCTACCGTATATCCGGCGAATATAGCGATAAATATCATATTTACATACATCAGCGCTCCGTATGCCGCTACCCCGGATTCTCCGGCATATCTTAACAGCTGAAAATTATAAAGCATACTCACCATCGACATGGAGATATTGCCTACGAACTCAGAGGCTCCGTTTGTACATGTTCTGATAAGAGCCTTTCCGTTCCATTCCGGCTTGCCAAGCTTTAGACGACTCGTATTTTTTCTAAGATAATAGATAAAAGGCGCCAAACCTCCAATCATCTGACTGACCGCCGTAGCCAGCGCCGCCCCGACGATTCCCATATTAAACGCGCCCATTAGCAAGGCGTCTAAAATCATATTCGCAACACCGGCAGACACCGTAATCGCAAATCCAAGTCCCGGCTTTTCCGCCACTATAGTAAAGCTTTGAAACTCCATCTGCATTACAAAAAACGGTAGAGCGCAGACTATTATTCGAGCGTATGAAACGCAGTAATCCAAAGTTTGGCCTTCCGCTCCAATAAGAGAAGCGATGTGACGCATAAATATAAAGGCGATCACGGCGAGAATAACGCCGACGCCTGCTGAAAAATATACGAGCAGTGAAAAAATTCGCCTAGCCTTATCGTCTTTTCCTTCCCCCATAGTTTTTGAAACTAAGGCCGATCCGCCCGTTCCGAACATAAAGCCGACGGTCGCCAGGATCATCAAAAAAGGCATAATTAGATTGACCGCCACGAACGCCGATTCTCCCACGTAATTAGAAACAAAAAAGCCGTCTACCACTCCGTATATAGACGTAAATATCATCATTAGAATAGACGGAAGGGTAAATTTAAAAAGTTTTTTATATGTAAAGTGGTCTGACAAACTTATTTTCATATGTATACCTTTCTGCTTAACATGTAAAGACAAGACGAAATCCTCAAATTTCAGCTAAGCTTACGAAGTTTATCACGATTAAGTGGATTTGTCAATACTAAAGCGGAATATTTAATTAAGAACAATTTTAAATTTCAATACAAATCCAACGCTACGATTTGTAATAAAATTATTTTAAAGAATCCTTGGCCTTTTCAATAAATTCAAGAACGTCCATAGGAGCTTTAGGACTGTAAAGAATTCCGTAAGGAATACTGTATTCCCAGTTTACCGGGATTGAAACAAGAGATGGATGAACCTCGCTCCAACATTCAAGCGAAAGTAAAACATTACCCGTTTCAGCGCAGCGGTTAAATACCGACAAGTCGTAAAACTGCGGCGTATCCTCTATACGTATCTGCGGGTGTCGGCTCTCAAGGTCGTTTCTCAAAAAATCATTGACTCCGGAGTCCCCGCGCTTTACCATCATAAGCGTTTCGCCGTATAGGTCTTCAACGTCGATAATTTTTTTATTCGCCAGACGGTGATCTCTGGATACCGCCGCCATTTTTTTATATCTGCCAAGCGGAAGAAAGCTGCATCGTGAAAGCCACGCCTTAGAGTCGCACACTCCTATCAGGAAATCAAATTTTTCTCCTAGCTTTTCTATTTCGGAAAGAATACCTTTGTGATTGTCCTCGAAAGGAACAAGATGCAGCTTATAGTTAGGAAAGTCTTTATTTACCCGATACCATATATCCATAAAGGGCTTCGCCGGATTTAGCAGAGACGTTCCCACGCAAAATGTAGCGTTATAATCCGACTCGGCCTTTTTTGCTTCGGCTACGGACTTGTTAGAATAATCTATTATAAATTTTGCATCCCTATAAATGATGTTTCCCGCTTTAGTAAGCCTGATTCCCGAATGCTTCCGGTCAATTAGCTTTAAATCAAGACGCGACTCAAGCGCGTTAATCTGCTTCATAACCGCCGTTGCGGAAATATACAGTCGTTCCGACGCTTTAGTCAAGCTTCCGCAGTCGGCGACGGCTATAAAGGTTTCAAGCAGCGAGTCGTACATTTCATCCTCCGATAGCATAAACTTTTGGTTTATACTATGATAACATATTGGAGATTCCAGGTCAAGCGTGAAAACGCTATAATATACGCATAAATAATACTTATACGGAGGTATTTTAATGGCGGACTCTTTAATAGCATTTTATTCGAGGGCGGATGAAAACTATGTTAACGGCGAGTTAAAAACGTTAACTACAGGAAATACGGAGATTGCGGCAAATATTATAAAAGGGGCGATCGGAGCGGATCTGTTCAAAATAAGTCAAGCTCGGCCTTACTCAAAAATTTACAACGAGTGTATCGCCGAAGCGCAGTCGGACCAAAGGCGCGACGCCCGCCCGGAAATAGAGGACTATCCGGACGATATAGACCGATACGATATAATTTATATCGGATATCCGAACTATTGGGGAACAATGCCTATGGCGGTTTTTACATTTTTAGAACGCTTTAATTTCAGCGGAAAAATTATAAAGCCGTTCTGCACCCATGAAGGAAGCGGAATGGGATCAAGTGAAAAGGATATAAAACGGCTGTGCCCCCTAGCCAAAGTTGAAAAAGGTCTCGCAATACGCGGAGGAAGCGTTAGCAAATCGAAAAACGATATTGAAAGGTGGGCGACCGAATGACTCCTCAAAATATGAGCGTGTTCCCAATAGGAGAAGCAAACGATTTGTACGCAAAGTATTTCACAGGGCAAAGCTACTTAAACATGCTCTCCACAAATCAGACCGCCATAGGAAACGTAACCTTTGAACCTGCCTGCCGAAATAATTGGCACATTCATCATGCGAATAACGCCGGCGGACAAATACTCATCGTTACCGCGGGCGAGGGCTGGTATCAGGAATGGAATCATAAGCCCGTCAAGCTTAACCCGGGAGACGTCGTCAATATACCCGCGGGCGTAAAGCATTGGCACGGCGCCGCGGCTGACTCATGGTTTCAGCATCTTGCAATCGAAGTTCCGGGAGACGGCTGTAAAACTGAGTGGCTCGAACCGGTTTCAGACGAAGAATACAATAATATTGAAGGAACGGAGGAGATATAATTTTGGAAAAAGTAACTGCGGGCAGAAATGAATTGGGCGAATTTGCGCCTAAATTTGCAGAGCTCAACGACGACGTTTTGTTTGGAGAAGTTTGGTCCCGTGAAGATAAGCTTTCGCCGAGAGACAGGAGTATCGTTACGGTAGTTTCTCTGACGTCTGCTGGAATTTTGGACGATTCGCTTAAGTTTCACTTAAAAAATGCAAAAAAGCACGGAGTGACAAAAGAGGAAATCGCGGAAATTTTAACGCAAATCGCATTTTACGCCGGTTGGCCGAAGTCGTGGGCTGCGTTTAGAATGGCGAAAGAAATTTGGGAGGGATAACAGATGAAAAAATTTATCGTACTATTGCTTGCAGCCGTTTTATTACTTCCATTAACGATAGCAGGCTGCGGAAACAGTATTGATTCCGACGAAGCAACGTCAGGCCACAGAGACGACTTTATTAAAAATACTGAAAGTTCCGGAGAAACTGAATCTGATAATTCAAATTTTGACCAAGGCGCAAAAAAGAAAACGCTGGTTGTTTATTATTCGGCGACGGGAACAACCGAAAGGGTTGCGAAATCCATAGCTAATCTTACCGACGCGGATACATTTATAATAGAACCGGAAATCGAGTACTCTTCTGAAGACTTGGACTGGACTGACAAGAATTCCCGAGTTTCGATTGAACACGATAATCCCGAAAATAGAGATGTAAAACTTAAAGCTGTAAATCCGGATAATTTTGAAAATTACGATTGCATATTTATTGGATATCCCATATGGTGGGGAATAGCGGCGTGGCCGGTGGATAGCTTCGTAAAAGAAAATAATTTTACCGGAAAAACCGTTGTTCCGTTCTGCACATCCGCCTCGTCTAATATAGGCGAAAGCGGAAAATTGATCGCCGAGGCGTCGGGAACAGGAGAATGGAAAGACGGAAAGCGATTCGACGGTAATTTCTCCGACGAAGAAATAAGGGAATGGCTCGATAGTTTAAACTTAAAATAAAAAAACCGCTTTCTCATTTTTAATATTTATGGATAAAGCTTCCTATAAAAAGGTATATTGACTTATCAAAATTTGGTATATAAAAATCCCACCCTATATTAGGATGGGATTTTGTTATGCTTTTGCCTTAATGTTTGCCGCAGAATCTCATGAGAATAGTGGCAACCTGAGCGCGCGTTGCGTTTCCTCTTGGATTAAGCGTCGTTTTATCTCCCTCGTCGCTGCCTGAAATAAGTTCTTCGGCTACCGCCCACGACATAGATTTTACCGCCCAACTGCTTGTATCGCCGCCGTCGGGGAACTTATTAAGGCTTGCGGAAGACGTTACGTCGTACTTCTTGAATTCCGAATATCTGTACAGAATAGTCGCCATCTGTTCGCGGGTAATATCTTCCATCGGCGCGAACGTCGTATCCGTCGTTCCGTTTACAATCTTGTTTTCATACGCCCACGCTACCGCGTTTTTATACCAGTCGTGCTCGTTGTCAGTAAACGGAGTATTTCCATTTACCTTTGGTTCTCCTTCCATTCTGTAGAGAACGGTTACAAGCATAGCGCGATTCATTGTTGCGTCGGGAGAAAATTCCGTATCGCTTACGCCTTTCATAAGTTCGTGCGACGCCACGTAATCTACGGCGGATTTAAACCAGGATTCTTTATGAACGTCCGCAAATACGTTCGCGCTGTTAAAAATCCTTGGAATTGCGGTAACTTCCGTTTTCGCATCGCATCGCTTGCAGCGACGGGATTTACTTCCTTCCTCTGTTTCCGTCGCTTCTTTGTCTATTGTCCAATCCGTAGAGTAGTCGTGTCCGAGAGCAGGCACGGTTTCTTGTTTTATAAGTATTTCGCCGCAGACAGAGCAATGTTTACCTTCCGTTAATCCGTCCGTCGTGCATGTCGCCGGTACAGCCTCGTCTGCTAGTTCCTTGTGTCCGCTTGCCTTTACTGCTTCCTGCTTTACAAGTATCTCGCCGCAAACCGAGCAATGTTTGCCTTCGGTCAGTCCGTCTGTCGTACATGTCGCCGCCACCGCCGCATCTATTACTTCCTTGTGTCCGCTTTCAATAATCTTGCCGCATATTTTGCATACCTTGGGATTATCGCAAGTAGCTTGACCATTGTCGGAAACATGTCCGTTCGGATGAGAATAGTATATATTTTCTCCAATTAAAATGTCGTTTCCTTTATTGACGACAACCTTAGACCAATCTTTTTCATCCCCGCCGTAGAATATATTCTTTACAGCGTCGCAGCCTGAGAACGCCCCTCTGTCAATGCTCTCCACGCTCTTCGGAATCGTTACTTCCTCTAGCCCGGAACAACTTGAGAACACAGATTCTTCAATATTTGTCAGGCTATCCGGTAATTTTATACTTTTTAGAGCGGCGCACCTCCTAAACGCAGCGACGCGAACGACCGTAGCACCATCTGGAATCTTTATGCTTTCAAGGCTGGAACATCCTTCAAACGCAGACATACCGATGCTTGTCACTCCTTCAGGAATCTTTATGCTTTTAAGACTAACGCATTTTTCAAAAGCTGTGCCGTCAATACTCTTTATGCTGTTGGGAAGAGTTACCTCCGCAAGATTGTCGCAGTATGCGAACATATGCGCGCCAACTTTTTCTATACCGTTCGGAATAGCCGCGCTGACGAGAGATTTACAGCTGCTGAACACAAAAATGCCAAGGTCTGTAACGCCTTCCGGGATTTTAACGTCCGACAGGTTTGAGCAGCCCATGAACGCCCTCGACTCAATTCTCGTCACGCCTTCTGGAATTTTTATGCTTTCAAGAGCTCTGCATTCTTCGAACGCGCCCTCTCCAATGCTTGTCAAACTATCGGGGAGCGACACTTCCGTAAGGCTTACGCATTGGAAAAACGTATATATGCCGGTACTTGTAACGCCTTCCGGGATTTTTATGCTTTCGAGATTACTGCACCGTCCAAATACAAAGTTTCCAATACTTGTTAAACCGTCTGGAAGATTTATGGTTTTTAGCTTTTCGCAGCCATGAAATGAATGATCGCCAATTCTTATTACGCTATCCGGTAGCGTTACATTTTCAAGTTCGGGCAAACTCTGCAACGAATGGTCGCCAACGCTTGTAATACCAGATTGAATTATAATATTTTTTACTCCGCTGAAGTCCAGCGCGTTTTCCTTGAATTTTGACAATTCCCCCTTGCCTGAAATGACAAGAGTCCCTCCAGGATAAAGATTCCATGAAATATTGCCCGACGCGCCGGATTGTACTCCTTCGATGGCATTGCCGCATATTTTGCATACGATTTTATCGTCTACAGTTTGATCGACGTCGTAAACGTGTCCGTTTGGGTGAGAATAGTATATATTTACGTCAGCAAAAATGTCTTTCCTGCCTTCTACGGCTATTGAAGACCACTCTTTTTCATCTCCGCCGTAGAATATTTCTTTTAATTCTTTGCAGCCTAAAAACGCATATTCGCCAATACTCGTCACGCCTTTCGGTATTATAATGCTTTTAAGGCCTCCGCATTCTGCAAACGCCATCTTTTCAATGCTTTTTACACCGCTTGGAATCGTTATGCTCTTAAGCTTACGACAATGAACAAACACACTTTCGCCGATGCTGGTCAAGTCGTCGGGAAGCTTTATGTTCTCAAGAGCGCCGCATAGGCTAAACGTCCCATTTTCAATACGCGTAACGCCTTTCGGTATCGCTATGTCTTTTAGACTGGAGCAGCTGGAAAACGCGTTCTTTCCGATGCTTGTCAAGCTATCCGGAAGCGTTACGTCTTCAAGATTTTCGCAGCCGTAAAACGCGCCCAGCTCAATATTTGTCACGCCTTCCGGAAGCGTTATGCTTTTTAGACTTGAACATTCTTCAAACGCATATAATCCGACGCTTGTCAAACTATTTGGAAGAATTACGTCTTCAAGATTGACGCAGTTAGAAAAAGCTTTATATCCAATACTCGTTACGCCCTCTGGTATATTTATATTGGATATACTATGGTTTGCAAACGCCATATGTCCAATACTTGTTACGCTTCCGTCAGACGGTATGGCGCTATTGTAAAACGCTGCGACCAATATTTTGCCGTCTGTTTCAATTAAACAGTTACCGTCGCTGTGATATTTTGCGTTTCCCTCGTCTACAGCGATAGTTTTAACTCCATTGCAATCCCTAAACACGTCTTCGTCGATATTCGTTACGCTGTCCGGAAGCGTTATGCTTTCAAGTCTTTTCCATCCTGAAAACATCCCATAGCCGCGCAGGCTCGTTACTCCGGATTGAATCGTTACTTTTTTTACAAGTTCGATATTTAATGACCCCGCGTCAAGAATTTCCAGCTCTCCCGAGCCGGAGATGGTAAGCGTTCTTTCAGAATCAAGCGTCCATGAGAATCCGCCGTTAAACTTACCTGAATTCGCCGCTAAAACCCCCGTTGCTATCCCCGGTGTGAAAGACAAAACCGTTGCAATTGTCAAAAAACACGCGAGTATCTTCAAAAGTCCAAATTTTTTTGTCGCACTCATTTTTTAGTCCTACCTTTCAAAAATTTTTAACATACTATGCATAACGAAAATTCACGTTATGAGCGCCTATATTATATTATTTAAGTGAATATTTTGTCAATAGAAAATAACAAAATTAAACTGTTTATCTTTATTTTTTAGTAAATATATGTTATATTCGAACAAAATATGTCGTAATAGCATCCTACAACGTATGTTTATCGCAGCTTAATTCAAACAAACTTTCTCATATAATACGCATAATTTAATTGCCAATCCGCATAAACAAAAAATCTGCGCCGGCAAGATTCATAAACTCGCATAGGTCTTTTCGGTTTACTTTTGAGCTTTGTTTTTCAATAAAGCGTTATAATACGGTAATTTTTAATATCGGCGCTCTATGAAAAAATCTGCCGCCAGTTTGTCTGTAGGAAATAATTTGACGCATTATGGGATCGGGACGACGGCAACCTCCTCTCCAGGTAAAACGGATACATAGTAATAGCTTACCTCTAATCCGTTAAGCTTTTTTTGCATCGCCGGCGCCGATATTTCATTAACTGCAACGCCGCCGTATTCGCCGTAAAACTGAACTTCCCATCTCAGCTCTTGGGACGAGTTGTTTTTTAACGTCGATCGAGCGGTCCCGTCGTGCCGCAAATCAAATATAAAGTCCCCCATTTTGACATTCCGAAGCGCCGCCCATCCGATCTCGCTCGGTAGACGCGATATTGTCGATACGGTTTTTAGAGGCGCGTTAGGAGAGACTCCCATCATACCTTCAACAGTGTGAGATATAAAAGTAAATGAAATCTCGGGATAGTCTCCGTTTGTTCCTTGAATAGTGTTTTCATGCGGTTTGTCTTTTACGCCAATAATGTATTTCATCCATTTCCATGCCTCTTCAGTGCGGTTATACGGAAAATATGTCTCGGGAATATATGTATAAGCTTCAATATTTCCAGGGGCTTCTGGGGTCGAACCAATCCCATCTCCTAAATTCAAGCTTATAAAGTCTAGATAATTATCGTTTCTATCGCCGGGTTCGGTAATCAATTTCATCGGCATAAACCAACTGTTTTCTTTACCGAAACCACCGTATTTAGTCCCGTCGGCCGCGATACCCCGCGCGTATTCGCCATTTGGGTCTTTGTTCTGAACGCTCCAGTCGTTATTGAAGTATGATTTTAAAGCGAAGGCTTTTTCAGTCCATTCCGCCGCACCGTCTATATCCCCCCTGGCTTCCAAAATACCTGCGTAGGCTAAAGTCGCTTGATACTGGGATCCTACGGAATCTCCAGATTCAATAGGATGTTCCCCTCCTCTTTCGTTATATGTGCTTACGCCGCTAAAGATACCTCCCGTTCCGGTCCCCTCGGCTACACCGTTCTCATTTTCATCGTGGCGCTCTATAAACTCCGTCATGGTTTTTTCAAAAAATTTAAACATTTCAGGAGAATGAATATAACGATGATCTCCCGTCCATAAATATTGCCTGTATGCTTTCTCCACCAATTCAAACTGCGCCGGTACTTCTCTTACGAAATCATCGTCTCCTCTGTAATCAATCGTATGAGGAGACGAGTCGAAATTGAACGCCCAGAGAGTATACCACTGTCTTTCCTGCGTAGCGTTGTCGGCAAAAACACGAAACATAGAGAAGTTTTCCTCATCCAATCCGACAAAATGAGCTCCAGCAGATTGATGCGCGAAGTCGCGAGCGTAAAATGCAGAACGGTTGTAGTAGCCGGCCCAATATGAAGGTATAAACGTAGTCTCTCCCTTTTCCACGTCGCCGAGTGGACGCGCTTCATGAATATCCACTATACCGGATTTTCCGGTCATGACGAATTGTTTTGTCTTTTCCACAGCCCAACTAAAAGCTCGACTCAACAATTCATTGTCGGATTCTAATATAATTTTCTCTTTTACATCGTTCATTGCATAAAATTCCCTTCTAAATATTAAAATTTCTCAACGCTTTTTTTGGAAAAAACGATGCGCATGTTATTAATACAATATTTTCTACAATACAGTATATCACTCTTGATATTACCTGTCAATTCAGGAAAACCGAAGTATAAAATGATGCGACTACCTTTTTATATATTTATTTAGCATATATAAACAAAAAAAGCGCACTCTCGTGCACTCTTTTTAAGGCGCCACCCGGACGTTGCTGCGCAGCTAATCGGCTCGGTCCGCTCCCGCATTTCATGTTAAATAAAAAACAGCACGCTTTTGCGTGCTGTTTTTTATTTAAGGCGCCACCCGGAATCGGACCGGGGATAAAGGTTTTGCAGACCTCTGCCTTACCGCTTGGCTATGGCGCAAAATCCCTTGTATATCAGCCTTATTAGACCTTTCTGCCTTTTTTGAAAACACGAAGGAAACCTATTTGGAAACCAATTTATTATACTTATATTATATCACAATAAGGCAAAAAAGTA
>CATKFO010000075.1 GCA_949747515.1 uncultured Eubacteriales bacterium | reverse complement strand
GGGAGTATTTCTCACTATTGGGTATAGCGGAAACTCCGCATACGTATCCAACGGAATGGAGACGTATCTTGCCTCTCCCAGATCATGCCGCAATATAGGGGAAGCCCTTACTCATAATCTCGAGTACTTCCACGACTTCAAGGACGGCAAGCTGTACTTATACTGGGACAAAGGAAACCCCGCGGACAGCTTCGACGATATTAAGGCTTCGAGAGGCGGATATGTGGTTAGCGGCGGTGAGAAAAATACAACTTTTGACAATATAGCTATAATGCATTCCGGCATGCATGGAATGAGCGTGGGCGGTAAAAATCTTACTGTTACAAATTGCGAGCTGGGATATATATACGGATGTGAAGTAGAAACCGCTATAGAAGTCTTTGGAAAATCGGACGGAACGTATTTGAAAAACTGTTACGTTCATGAAACGGGCGGAGCTCTTACGTGCCAGGCAACTTCCGAAGGCGAAAACGTCAGTCATATTCAAAACGTAGAATTTTCGGGCAACGTAATAACGTCGTCGATAACCGGTGCGGAAAACTGGAATCATATGGGTCCCATAGACGAAAACGGATACGGACAGAATAAAATGATAAACCAGTACGTTCACGACAACATATTCGCGTATATGGGTTACAGCTATACTAAGACGACGCCGCCGTCCGCAAGCGGCAGCGTAGTCAACGGAAGCATATACGGAGAAATGGAGAACTGCGTATTCGAGAACAATACCGTAATATACGGAGCGGGCTATATGCATTACGCTTATTTGGCAACGGATTCACAGCCGAGAGGATGGCAGTGCAGAGGAAACACGTATGTATTCAATCCTGATCATCAGGTTTTCCAATTTTCATATGAAACGATCAATCAGATAAATCATCATATGAGTAAACGTACGAGAATCGACGCGCCTATGAATTACAGATATCTGGTATTCTACACGGCTAACGGAGTTGATTCGGACGGAGAATTCTATTTCTACGATACCGCTACGGAAAAGAGAATCATAAACGAGTGGCTGCTTAATCAGTAACAAATTCAGATGAAACGGAGATATTTATGAAATTCAAAAAGATACTATCCGCGGCGATAGCCGGAGTAATGATCTCTGCCGCGGGTCCAGAGGTCTTCTCAGCGGAGAAAAAGAAATGTCGTTTTAAGAATTAGGAACAGATGGAGCTCTGGATACGTAGGCTGAGAGGAAAACTGAGGAGCAGTGGACGGAACGACGCCTGACACGTTCACGCAAACAATTATTAAGAATTAATCCAAATTGAAAAAGAAACCGACGCTCTTCATTATTGAGCTCCGGTTTCTTTTTATCGTCTATGTCTGAGGACGCGATTATTTACTTTTTAATACGGTAGCAGTTGCCCATTGACGATAGAAAGTTGAAATTTTCGTCGCCTTTTGCTGTTTTCGAGCCGGCGATATCGTTTATTTTATACCTTGATCCTTTTCTCTGATTCCCGACGTCTGGCATTGGCGCAATACGTTATTTACAGAGCTCGCGTCTGTCTTACACGGCGTGAGCAAAAGAATCCGACATAGCGCGGCGCAAGCTCTTCAATTTGAGAGGAGCAGGTATATCTGTAGGGGCGCTTCGCTTCAATGGAAGACGAAGCGGGATTTAATACGCTTCAAATGAATTGTATGGGAACAAAATCCCGCGGGAAAATTATGCCGCCGCTAAAGCTTTTTTTCGAAAAAAGCTTGTGAGAATACATACTTTCTTTCGTGAAATAACGAACCTTTTCATGCCTTTGGACTGAAAGGACAAAGATAGCTTTGTAAAGCTCGCTTCGCAAGGAATCGTCGCAGCTTGCGGACAAGCGGCTTTCGTCGGCTTCTTGAAACGAGAAATAGTTCGACAGCTATATGAGAAGCGGTCAAAATGGGGATATCGCTCAGCTTGTGGAGCTGATCGGAAGCCGAGTGGGTTCCAAGGGCGGGATGTTTAAAAAACAGCGATTTAAAGTAACGACCGCCGAAAAGCTTCATACCTTTCAGCGTTCGCTATGATTATTACGAAGAATTTTGTAAAATAGAATATGTCAGTCTTCGTCGGGATATCTCTTTCCGAAAAAGAATAGAGCCACTGCTCCGGGGCCTACATGCGAACCAGTCATCGGCTCATAACATACGTTGATACATTCGCCGGCAAAGCCCTTTTCCTTAAGCTTGCCGAGAAGTTCTTCCGCTCCCTCTTCATTGTCTGAATGAGCGATTCCGATCAGTCCGTCCTTCGAAACGCTGAGCTGATCATAAGAATCTGCCAATGATGCGAAAGCTCGGCGGCGTCCTCGTTCCTTGCCGCACATTACAATCTTTCCGTATTTATCCCCCTTTAAAATAGGGCGAATTCCAAGGGCTCCGCCGATGACCGCTGAAACGCTGGAAATTCTTCCGCTTTTTCTAAGATACATAAGGTCTTCAACTGTAAAATACTGATGCATCTCTCTTCTTCGTGAAAGGAGAGATTTTTTCACAGCGTCGATCGAAGCCCCGTTGTCTATCATTTTGGCGGCCTCAAGAACAAGCATTCCTTCGCCGAGGGAAGCTCCTAACGTATCTACGGTCTCAATTCTCCGCGACGGATACTTGCTTCGGAGCGTGCGCGCGGCATTCACGGCGGCGTGAGCCGTCCCGCTGATTCCGCCGGACATTCCGACGTACATAACGTCGTCACCGGACGTCAGAGCCGATTCAAAATATTCCTCAAACGTCGCCGGATTTATCATCGACGTTTTTACAGAGCTTCCGTTTCTCAGAGAATCGTAGTATTCT
This sequence comes from uncultured Eubacteriales bacterium, assembly GCA_949747515.1. Taxonomy (GTDB): domain Bacteria; phylum Bacillota; class Clostridia; order Oscillospirales; family CAG-272; genus RUG11130. The sequence goes on along the minus strand of CATKFO010000075.1, from coordinate 31,004 downwards.
TTACCGTCAAAGCCCTCGTCGTTACCGCTCATTTCCACCCCGTCTTTATGAAATATGAAAGGAATCGCGGTTATTCCATATTTATCGGTAAGCTCTTCTGGAAGATTTGACGCAGAATCAGTAAACAGCTTAATCATAGCGACCTCCATCTCGCGTTAAACCGGACAGCGTTCGGTCTCGTTGCGAATCTCTTAATTTATATATTTCAGGGAGACCTTATGCTGAGCCTCCGTTTTTTCAACCATAGGATACCACGATGAGCGGTATCTTTCAACCTACTCGTTGTTTTTCTCTTCTCTACCAATAGAAAAAGCGGCGGTAGAGTTATAGTTTACAACTCTACCGATACAAAACATGGCTCTACCGGTCGTTCGTTCCCCGCTTTAAACGGGTGCATAGAAGAACGAGAGCTTCGGCGGGAATAAGCAAAATAAAAATCTGCCAGCAATTATATTTAAGAAGCGAGACGTAAACCGCCGCTATTACTCCCACGATAAGAGCCGATATAATAAAGAAATTATGCCTGCCGCCGTTCCATACGGAGTTAAGTACCAAAAGAGTTATAAAAGACACGGGCAGGGCATATATAAAAATCATACCGATCGGTCGGTCGACTATCCACATTATGACAAATACAAGAAGAGCTATCATCCAAATACCTATAATGCTGATAGCGGTGATGAGAAAACGATTTTCTCTCGTCGTTATTGTTGAAGCGCTTTTCTTCAAGGCGTCGTTTTTTTTCGACGCGTCGCTTTCGTTACCCTTTCCATCCCTATGATCTGTAAATAAAAAGTCTATCGAAACGCTGAAAATGTCGCTGATTTGCTTAAGCGTCTGGGCGTTTGGAGCCGCGTCTCCTCTCTCCCATTTGGAAATAAGCTTATCTGAATAATTCAGCTTTTCGGCCAGCTCAAGCTGCGTCATCCCGTTTTTTAAACGGAGAGATACAATATTGTTCGCTATGATGTAGTTGAGCTCTTCCATGTATTATTCCTTTCCGGTTTGCAATGCGCCGTCGAGCGAGTGAAGTCATATCTTCATATAATATAACATGATTTAATACGTCGAATCGAATTCCTGAGGCCGCCCGCAAAAGCATAATTAACATTCTGTATCTATATAAGAATAGTATACCATATATTTCATAACTATTCAAGCTGTTTTAGTTTAAGATAGACCGCCGGAAAAATATTTTTAATTTGCTCTTAGTAACGCTGTAAAATAAGAATAGCGGATGGACTATTAAATTATGATTTATAATGGTGTTTTCGACAATTTTATTCTATTTTGAGGCGCGGTATAGGCGAATATCTAAACATCGGAGTATTAAACTAAAATATAGACGATAAAATTTCACGTTTTCATTGACATATCGACGAAAATATATTACAATATAAAGTAGCTGTATACGTTTCTATGCAAAGAATGTTAAACTGGTTCTTTGCGTAATGACCGTCGGTTATATCGCCGACGAAGCGAAAGGAATATTCTAAATATAATGGATACCAAAAGACTCGGCGAACTTAAAGAAATCGCAAGAAAAGTCCGCGTAGGAATTATCGACGCGGTATATTCAGCTTCATCAGGCCATCCGGGAGGATCGCTTTCAATCGCGGATCTTCTCACATATCTGTATTTTGAAGAGATGAACGTCGATCCAAGCGATCCGAAAGCGGAGGGCCGAGACAGGCTCGTTCTTTCAAAAGGTCACTGCGCTCCCGGACTTTATTCTGCTCTCGCCCAAAAAGGATACATTCCGGTTGAAGATCTGAAGACCTTCCGGAAAACCTCAAGCTACCTGCAGGGACATCCCGATATGAAGCACACCCCGGGAGTAGATATGTCTTCCGGTTCTCTCGGTCAAGGCGTTTCCGTGTCCTGCGGAATGGCGCTTTCATCTAAGCTCGACGGAAAAAATAACAGAATTTACGCGATCCTCGGAGACGGAGAAACGGAAGAGGGTCAGGTATGGGAAGCCGCTATGTTCGCGGCTCACTACGGACTTTCAAATCTGTGCTGGATCGTTGACTTCAACGGACTTCAGATCGACGGTCCTATTGCCGAGGTAATGAATCCGGCGCCTTATGAAGGAAAATTCTCTTCCTTCGGCTGGAACGTTATCGACGCGGACGCGCACGACTTCGACTCTCTTGAGGCGGCTTTCAAATCAGCGAGAGAATGCTTCGACCGTCCCAGCGTAATCATATCCCGCAGCGTCAAAGGCAAAGGCGTATCGTTCATGGAGAACAACGTAGCGTGGCACGGAGCCGCCCCCAACGCGGAACAGTATGAGATCGCGATGAAGGATCTTGGAGAGCGCGCGTAAGACGCGGACGACCGCAAGCGCGAGGTTTAAGAAAGGAAACATAAAAACAATGGCAGATAAAATAGCTACCCGCGAGGCGTATGGCAAAGCCCTCGCTGAATTCGGCGCGGAATATGATAATCTGGTCGTTCTCGACGCCGACCTTGCCGCGGCCACTAAGACCGGGGTGTTCAAAAAGGCTTTTCCGGACAGATTTTTTGATTGCGGAATCGCCGAAAATAACATGATCGGAGTAGCGGTGGGCCTTTCTCTGACCGGAAAGATTCCATTCGCGTCCTCTTTCGCTATGTTCGCCGCGGGGCGTTCTTTCGAGCAGGTAAGAAACTCCGTAGGTTATCCGCGCTGCAACGTTAAAATTGGAGCGACTCACGCGGGTATCACCGTAGGAGAAGACGGAGCGACTCACCAGTGCTGCGAGGATATAGCTCTTATGAGGACTATTCCAGGTATGGTAGTAATTAATCCGGCCGACGCAACGGAGGCTCGACTCGCTGTTAAGGCTGCTATCGATTATAACGGACCCGTATATCTTCGCTTTGGAAGAATGGCGGTTCCGGTAATAAACGGAGAAGATTACAAGTTTGAGCTGGGACGCGGCGTAAAGCTGGCCGACGGAGACGACGTGGCGATCATAGCTACGGGAATCGAAGTAGAGCAAGCTCTTCTCGCCCGCGAGCTCCTCAAAAACGAAGGAATTTCTGCTTCCGTCGTAAATATACACACTATTAAACCTCTTGATTCCGATCTTATAGTAGCGGAGGCCGCAAAGTGCGGAGCAATCGTTACATGCGAAGAACATACCGTTATCGGAGGACTTGGCGCAGCGGTTTGCGAATGTCTCAGCGAAAAAAGACCTACTCCAGTGTTAAGAGTAGGAGTAAACGATACGTTCGGCCGTTCAGGCCCCGCTAAGGAACTGGTATCATACTTTGGACTTGACGCGGCGTCGATCGCCGAAAAAGCCAAAGCGGCGATAGCTCTTAAATAATTTAAGACGTCGTCCGAATTCGCGAGACATCGCGAACAAAAAGATAAAAATAATTATGGTCGGCGGAAATACGGCGAACGCTGTAAATTTAGACTCCGCCGTCCTCGGTCCCGTTCGTTTACTCGCGCCGTTGAGTCGAGCGATATTTTCGCATCAGGAATGTCGCTCCGAAACGTCAAGGCTCGATTTTGCCGCTTAAAGGGCGGCTCGGCGAGGCCGAAAGGTTTACTGCCCGATGGACGAACCCCCTCGATCTTATTCTGAATCATCATTATTAAACGTGAAAAATAACTCTTCCCGACCGCGGAATTCGGCGGAACCTAAGGATATACTCCGTTGTTGATACGGGGCAGATGAACTGCTTTTCTAAAGACGAATCGACGACAATTTTTAAATTATTATATTTTTGGAGGAGTATATCCGTAAATGATAACAACAGTATTGGTAATGATAGTATTGGTAATTCTGTCCGCATATTTTTCCGCGACGGAAACCGCTTTTTCATCTCTTAACCGAACGCGTCTCAGAGCAATGGCGGAAAAGAATCCGAAAGCCGAAAGGGCTCTCGCCGTATCCGAAAACTACGATAAACTGCTTTCGACGATACTCGTGGGAAACAACTTGGTTAATATTCTGCTCGCCTCTATAGGAACGATTTTTTTCGTGCGGCTTCTGGAAGATAACGAACTTGGAACGACTGTTTCAACCGCCGTTATTACAGTAGTGGTTCTGATCTTTGGGGAAATATCTCCGAAAAGCATAGTAAAAGAATCGCCTGAAAAATTCGCTATATTCACAACTCCTATAATTTCGTTTCTTATCATAGCTTTGACGCCTATTAATTTTCTTTTTTCTATGTGGAAAAAGCTGTTGTCCAAAGCTTTTCGCATAAATAACGACTGGAAAATGACTTCCGACGAGTTGCTGACGTTTGTGGACGAGGTGGAGGAAGACGGGTCTATAGATCCGGAAGAAACCGAACTGCTCCGTTCCGCTATTGAATTTAACGACGTTGAAGCGTTTGATATTCTCACGCCCCGAGTAAACGTGGAAGGCGTTTCGGAGGACACTCCAAACGAGGAAGTAGCGCAAATATTTACCGACACGGGTTATTCTCGCCTTCCGGTGTATAGAGATTCTCTTGACAACATTATCGGAGTCGTTCATCAAAAGGATTTCTACGACGGTCCGCAAATTACTACGAAGCCTATTACGGAGATTATGCAGGAACCCGTATACGTTCCGCCGTCTATTAAAGTCAGCGATCTTCTAAAACAGCTTCAAAAAGAGAAATCTCATATAGCCGTAGTCAAAGACGAATACGGCGGAACCAAGGGTATTATCACCATGGAGGATATTCTTGAAGAATTGGTAGGAGAAATTTGGGACGAACACGACGAGGTTATCGAAGAGTTTATAAAAGTGGCCGAAGATACTTACAGGATAAAATGTAGCGCCGATTTGGGAGCAATGCTCGAGCTTTTTGAATTTGACGAAGACGATGTGGAAACGGATTCCGCGACGGTCAGCGGTTGGGTTATGGAGCAGCTTGAGAAGATACCTGATAAAGGCGACTCTTTCGTATGGGAAAATCTTGAGGTGACGGTTACTTCAGTAGAAAACCGACGTTTAATGGAAATAATGGTAAAGGTTCTTCCGGTGGAAGAGAAAGAAGAGGACGAATAGAGGCGATTTTTAGTTATTGCTTAGCCTCCGCAAAGCAGCTGTCTTTATATATTGTAATAAACATGCAGTCCTAAATACAGAGAAATATGCACAAATCGTTTTGGAAGGCGAATTATGGATGTACAAATTGATATAACCAAGTCAAAATTGGAAACAGAAAGTCTCCTTCTTCGCCCATGGATTGAAAGCGATGTAAACGACTTCTATGAGTATGCTTCTGTTGAGGGAGTTGGCGAAATGGCGGGTTGGGAACATCACGATTCGATCGAAGTGTCAAAAAAAATATTACAGTCCTTTATAACTGGTAAAGATGTTTTTGCAATTGAATATAAAGAAAATAGAAAAGTTATTGGCTCTTTAGGATTTCATTATTCATGGGCAAATGATGATCCAAAATATAAAGATCTCAAACTTAAAGAAATAGGCTATGTCCTCTCAAAAACATACTGGGGGCAAGGATTAATGACAGAAGCGGTAAAAAAAGTTATTCATTTTTGTTCTGATAAATATACCTTGGATGCTTTAACGATCGGTCATTTTTCTGAAAACAATCGATCCAAACGTGTTATAGAAAAATGTGGCTTCAAATTTGTGAAACAAAGCGAGCATTATGCAAAACAGCTCCAAAAAACATTTATCAAGATGGAATATATTTTGCCGCTTTCCAGTTCTATTTGTAGTGAATAAGTAGAGATTCCTGCATAATAGATTTATGTTTCATTTTTTACTTATTAGAAAAATAGCGTACTTTGCTCTTTCATTTTGTTAGTCAAGTTGGCAAGCTTTTTCTACAGCTTCACGACTCTGTTTTCACGATTTTGTGGACTTTTCTGGAATTTTTGGAAAGGCGTCGAAGCTCACTCATAAATTTTAATCAACTGCCGCTGGCAGTTCTGATTAACCGGCGATTTTTAAAAATCGCCGGTTAATTTTTTTCCATGTTTGCTCTACTGCAAACTTATTTCGCCGCTCCCCATGTCGCTCGGCGGGAAAACTGGACGGCATGTGCTTGGATCCTGTTATGCTGACTTCGAGCTATCTACCGCCTTTATCGCCAAGGCAGACTGCTACTTTAACATTCCTTTCGTCATTCAAGACTGTATCCCCAATATGACGGATGATGATCGATCGTCAAAATGAAAAAACAACACATACCCGACGAAAACTCCGATTTTCGTTGGGCGACAAATTTGGAAATTTTCCAAATGTTTCGGCGCTTTTATCCGCACTTCATCTATGGCTTTTTAAGTATACAATTTTATAATTATGATACGAAACAGGACGCATTCCGCCGTTCTTTCACCAATCAATATGATTTTTGAACGTTACCTTTTTACTACCGGCTTTAATTTTACCTATTTCGTAGCAATCGTAATATTTTTTAATAATTTCCACCGTAGAATTTACACGACTCGATTCAACGATTACAATAAGGCCTGCGCCGCAGTTAAATGTGGATAGCATTTCCAACTCGTCAATGTTTCCAATCGCCTTTATATAAGAAAATATAGGGAGCGTTCTTATTTTCTTCAAATCTATTTCGGCGCTCAGTCCGTCCGGAATAATTCTTCGCAGATTTCCTTCTATGCCTCCTCCTGTGATGTGAGCCATACCGTGAACTCCAACGTCGGGAAATATCGACTTAATCGCCTTGTAGTACGGCGCATGAGGTTTCATGATATGCTCAATAAATGTTTTTCCGTTTATTTTCTCCAGCTTTATTCGCGGTATTTTTTCCATCAACATTCTAACGAGAGTATATCCGTTTGTATGAAGACCGTTTGAAGCTACGGCCAGCGCTACGTCGCCCTCTTGAATACGGCTGCCGTCAATGATATTATTTCTGGAAACAATGCCGGCTATGCTTGACGTAAGTATATATACGCCGCTGTCCACAACGTCCGGCTGTATAGACGTTTCTCCGCCTACTAAGCTGCACTCGTTTTCCAGACATGCCTCTGAAATTCCTTTTAAAAAGGATTTTACCGTTTCCTTTTCCGCCTTTCCGCAAACAATCGTGTCTAGCGCTGCGAGAGGTTTAGCGCCCATTACGGCAATATCGTTTACCAAGTGATTTATCATGTCATGACAAATTGACTCTTCGTAACCATACTCCATAGCCAATTTCTGTTTGGAGCCCGGCTCTTCCGACTTTAAAACCAATACCGGCGCCTCTATATTTGTAAATTCAATATCATATAACGAGGCGAAAGGACCTAACCCGTTTAGAACGCGATCATCGTTAGTTTTTAAATATACGGCCATATCCCTTTTTATCGAATCCGTATAGGCAATATCCACTCCGGCTTTGCTGTATGAAAAAATTTGATCGTTTTTATCCCTACCGGCAAGAATTTCATCAACCGTAGTATGAAGAAGCTTAGATAGCTCTACTAGAACTTCTACGTTTGGCGCGGAACCGTTTTCCCATTTTGATACGGCTTGAAAAGAGATTTTTAATTTTTCTGCTACATCCGCCTGAGTCATGCCAAGCTGTTTTCTTTTATTCGCGATAAATTCCGACATTTTTTTATAATCTAACATTTTGCATACTCCGTTTCCATATGATATCTCAATTATAGACCGTGTATTTGCCGCATTACAATAACCGAATATTTGAATTTAATACGGCGGCTCAACTTCCAGTTGAATATAAATGAAGACTGACGTCAGTAATAAGAGGCGGCGAAATAAGTTGTTAACGTTATTTTTATCCGCGCAATCATTTCATTGAAGCATAAATAAAAAACGGAAAATATAAAGGAGCCCTCCTAAATATTTTCCGGCGTCGCTATTTTATTGAATTATGCACGGCTTAAGTTTTTTTATAAGATCTTCTCTATTCTTTTTCTTGAACTCGCATTCCCAGATGCGTATTACAGTCCATCCTCTCCGTTCAAAGAGAGCGGTTATTTCTTTGTCGTGCTTAATATTACGCTCGCGTTTTTTCGTCCAGTAGTCGGCGTTGTCAGAAGGACGCGTATTTCTACAGTCGTGTCCATGCCAAAAACATCCGTCTACAAAGACCGCGATCTTTTTAGAGACGAAAACAAAATCAGGATGTCCTTTAACTTTATAATTTCTGCGCCATCCCGTGATTCCATATTCATTAAATATACTTATAAGTTTTAATTCCGTTGATTTATTGTTTTTGGATTTAACCTTGCTCATTATATCCGAGCGTTTTTTATCGTCAAATACGTCCGCCATGGCGCTCGCTTTTATGCCTCCATATGATCCGATACAACTTTATACCAGTCGTCGTTAAAATTGACTGCTCTTAAGATCGTCTCCTTATCCACCTTTTCTGGAGCTTTTATAGAAACGTGCAGTCTCTTTTCAGGAACTTTTTCAATAATTGTAAATTGGCTTCCGCTTGGCTGCCAAGTAAATTTATGCTTTCCCGTCCCTTTTTCATATCCTTCCAAGTTCATTCTAGAGTTCCAATCAAAGCGATATAGCTCCGGATCATATCTCACCGTATCGAATTCAAAAACCAGATATTCGCTATAATCTTTTGACTTTACTAAAACGACGGTTCGAACAAACTTATAAATTTTTCTTACGGCAGATACCCGCTCGTTCCATATGTCGAGCACCATTTTTCCTATTTCATTCGGGTCCTCGCTTGTTAATTTATCAATTCCATAACTATACGTGGGTGAGTTTCGTCCCGAAATAAGCCTTACTGTTTTCTGACGATCAATGTTCTTAGCACCAAATACGGTTTTAGCGCCCCAGCAGCAATTGTCTAATACTACGTCGTCCAGCCCTACGTTCGAAGGCTTCCATTCCGCGCCGATGCAGTTGGCAAAAATCTGTTCCCACTCTCTTCCTTCCAGCGACATAGTCGACTTGGTAGCCGACATATACGTTATTTCTTTCGCCAGTTTACCGACAAAATTTTTAGGAAACTTATTTAAATCATAAGGCGCGACGGCCTTATTAACGGTTCTTAACCTCGGTTCTCTCATATATTGACCTCCACGTACGATTTATCCCTTAATAGTCGTATTATGTAGAAAACGTTCTCTTCCGTCGGCATATCGCCGACTTATATCGTAACTAAAACGCCTCAGAAAGCGAGAGGTAAAAATTTTTCGATTACCTTCGCCACCATATCCACAGGAACCGCGTTTCCAGCCTGCTTTCTTATCTGCGAGTCTGATACTACTATTTTAAAGTCGTTCGGAAATCCTTGAATACGGAGCATTTCTCTTGGCGTCAGCCGTCTTTCGCCGTTCACTAAAAGATAGTTGTAGCTTGCTCCAGCCCTTAACGCGCAGCTATACGGATAAGACGAAATATTTCCCGATTTATTTTCATGCCATATGGAAGGATATTCTGTCGCGGTGTGCATCGCTTTTCTTTTTTTTACTATCTCGTCGGACGCATAATATTTTTTGTCTACTTTTTTATCAAGAACGTCGCTCAAAGTTTTCTTTTTTTCAATCTTAAAAGACCAGTCCATATCAAACTTCTTTTTTGAGCCGATAATTATAATTCTTTCCCGTTTCTGCGGCAGCCCAAAATCAAGAGCGTTTAGCAGCATGTAGTCGACGTGATATCCGAGCTCGTCTTCAAGCGCTCCGACGATTGTTTTTAACGTGTTTCCATTATCGTGACTAGCAAGGTTTTTAACGTTTTCAAGCACAAACGCGCGGGGCTGCTTCTCTTTAATTATTCTTGCAATATCAAAAAAAAGCGTGCCACGGGTAGAGTCGGCAAAGCCCTTCTGCAACCCGCAGATTGAAAACGCCTGACAGGGAAAGCCTCCGAACAGCAAATCGAAATCAGGTATTTCATTTTCTTTTATCTTAGTAATGTCTCCGGCGGGCCTTTCTCCAAAATTGGCCTCGTAGCTGTCCTGAGCAAATTTGTCGATATCGCTGCTGAAGACGCATTTTCCTTTTATTCCAAGATTATCAAACGCAGCCTTAGCCGCGTATCTGAAGCCTCCGATTCCGCAGAATAAATCAATATATCTTATAGGAGAAGGATACTTCTCGACGGCCTCGGCAGTCGCGTCGTCAGGAGTTACTCTTGAAGAAGCGAACGACGCTTTCTTAGATATTTCTTTTTCCGTGCGAATTTTTTTAGTTCTACTCACTTAAGCCGAGTTCCTTCTTCCTTAGATTTTTATATAGAATATTATAATATGTTTTTTTAGATTTTGTCTACCCCTATTTCAAAAGTTCATGGACTGTATACAAATGTTTGATTTATCAGAAATCAACTAGGGCGGCCGCGATAGGTTAAGGCTTGGTAAATTTCAGATAAAATAAAAATATTCTCAGAATTACTGTGTTCAGCGCTTGTTATATAGAATGCATAACGATTTTATTATTGGCAACAATAAGAATATGTTTTAAGCGGAGGTGAAAAATATGTTTAAGCATGAAAAAATGTTGTTTCATCCGGTAGGAGTCGAGAAGAGTAATCCGCAGTACGCTGCGCTTCTTCAAGAGCAGCTTGGAGGCGGCAACGGCGAATTAAAGGCCGCTATGCAGTATATGTCGCAAAGCTTTCGCATAAAAGATCCAGAGATAAAGGATCTGTTTTTGGATATAGCGGCCGAGGAATTAGGTCATATGGAAATGGTGGCGCAGACTATAAACCTTTTAAACGGACACGACGTGGACGCGGCTCAGGTTAAGGCGGGCGAAATACAGTCTCATGTTATTCTCGGCCTGAATCCGGGACTAATCAACGCGTCAGGGTATTCATGGACAGCGGACTACGTAACGGTTACCGGAGACCTGTGCGCGGATCTGTTAAGCAACATTGCTTCGGAACAACGCGCGAAGGTAGTTTACGAATACCTCTATCGTCAGATAGACGACAAAAGAGTAAGAGAAACCATTGATTTTCTTTTAAACCGAGAGGAAGCTCATAATCAAATGTTCAGAGACGCGTTCAATAAGGTGCAGAACAGCGGATCAAATAGAGATTTTGGAACAACTAAAGCCGCAAAAATGTATTTTTCTCTTTCAGATCCCGGTCCCAACGCATTTGCGGGCGACGATACTTCCGCGCCGTCTTTCAAAAATTAATCTTTAAAACCAATATAGTCCCGTAAGTTTTGCTTTAAATCTTTACGGGGCTTTTATTATAATTTTCAAACGGACGGCTTAATTCCACGCAAAAACACAGTAAAAAACCAAAAACAAATCAATTTTCAAGCTTTAAAATATTTGAAAACAAATTGAGCCAATATAAAAAAATAATATCTTTAAAGTAAAAATCTTGCATTTATAAAGGATATATCGATAGTTATAATACCGATATATAATTTAATAATTCACAAAATAAAATTTTATGATATAATATATAGTGCGATAATATGGAAAGGTATAGTTCACGGAAAGGAGATTGATTTAATATATGAATATGGACGCCAAAAAACAGGCTCCTGTGTCCAGGGCAACTCTCGGCCGCCTTCCGGATTATCTGAATTATCTGAGGTCTCTTCCAGAAGAACAGGGACCGTGCGAAAATATATCCGCCGCTTCGATCGCGAAAGACCTCTGTCTTGGAGAAGTACAGGTTAGAAAAGATCTGTCGGCGATAAGCGCTCCGGGAAGACCGCGAATCGGATTCAACAGAAGGGAACTTATAAACAGTCTCGAGGCGGCCCTGTGTACGACCAGCGGAAGCCGCGCCGCGCTTGCGGGAGCCGGAAAGCTTGGCGCGGCGCTGCTTGGTTTCGACGGTTTTTCCGCATATGGACTTGAAATCGCGGCCGCGTTCGACAACGACCCTGCAAAACAAAATTTGCAGATATCCGGAAAAACGGTATATTCTTCAGAAGAACTCGCCCCTTATGTCAGAAAACAAAATATACATATAGGAATTATAGCCGTGCCGAAGGATCAGGCTCAGTCGGTATGCGATCAAATGATAGAGGGAGGCATAACAGCCATATGGAACTTCGTTCCCGTCTCTCTTGAGGTTCCCGAAAATATTATAGTAAGACAGGAAAATTTAGCTCTCTCTCTCGCGCACTTGAGTTCTCACGTTCGCGCGGAATAAGAATCAAAAATAAAAATATTATAAAGGTATGGATTTTTAAGAAATGAAAGTAACAGTTTGCATCGGATCGGCGTGCCACCTTAAAGGATCGAAAATAATAGTTGAAGAGCTTCAAGGCCTGCTTCAGAAAAGACGACTTGAAGAAAAGGTTGAGCTTGCCGGCTCATTCTGTACTGGAAATTGCGGCGAAGGCGTGTGCGTAACTATCGACGGCGCGGTATTCTCAGTAACTCCGGACACTTTAGGAGATTTCTTTGAAAAAGAGATCGCCGCTAAAGTCTGATTTTGCTTCGTTTCTTTTAACGATAATGTCGAATTCAGCGGAAATAGGTCGTCCGACTCAAAAACCGGAATAATCGCGGCGACGCCGCAAGCTTCTTTAAAAAAGCCAACATATGATAACGAGAAGGTCTGCATATGAAAATGAGAAAATTTGATACCGCGGTACAGCATTTAAAATATAAGGTGCTGCGCGAAGTGGCGAGACAGGCGTGGAACGGGTCGCTTATGGAGAACGTGCTCGACATTCCTAAAACCATCGTTCCCGGCAAATCGCCTACTATGCGGTGCTGCGTATATAAAGAACGAGCCATTTTGTCCGAACGGGTAAAAATCGCTATGGGCGGCGACAAGGATTCAAAGAGCGTTATCGAAGTTATAGACATAGCCTGCGACGAATGTCCGGCCGCCGGATACGAAGTGACTGACTCCTGCCGCGGATGCCTCGCGCACCGTTGCGAAAGCGTATGCAAAAGGGGAGCGATATCCTTCGATCACAACCACGTCGCTCATATAGATAAGTCGAAGTGCGTGGAATGCGGCGCGTGCGCGAAAGTGTGTCCGTTTACGGCCATCGTAAACCGCAAGCGTCCGTGTCAGAACGCATGCAAGGTGAAGGCGATATCCATAAACGAAGAAAACGCGGCCGCTATAGACGAAGAAAAATGTATCGGGTGCGGAGCGTGCGTGTACCAATGCCCCTTCGGAGCGATTACAGATAAATCGTATATACTTAACGTAATCGATATGATACAGAAAAGCGAAGCAAACCGCAAATACAAGATGTACGCGGTGGTAGCTCCGTCCATATCCAGCCAGTTCGTATACGCAAAGCTGGGACAGGTGATCAGCGGACTTAAGGCTCTCGGATTCCACACCGTCGTCGAGGCCGCGCTCGGAGCCGATATGGTAGCCGAAGCGGAATCAAGGGAGCTTGCTGAAAAAGGATTTCTGACCAGCTCTTGCTGCCCTGCGTTCGTATCGTATATAAAGTCCGCTTTTCCCGCGCTTGAACCTCACATATCTCACAACCTGTCTCCAATGGCGACTATAGCTAAATATCTTAAGGAAACAGCCGGAGACGCAAGGGTAGTGTTTATCGGACCGTGCACGGCTAAAAAGGCGGAAGCGCAGCTTGATTCAGTAAAGCCTTACGTGGACGCCGTGCTTACGTTCGAGGAACTTCAGGCTCTCTTTGACAGCCGTGATCTTGATATAACTTCTCTTGAGGAAGACGTTCTTGACAACGCGTCGTACTTCGGCAGAATATTCGCGAGAAGCGGCGGCCTCAGCGACGCCGTGGCTCAGGGGCTTAAAGAACACGGTCTCGATGAAAAGTTCACCTTGAAAGCTTGCGCGTGCGACGGTATCGAGGAATGCAGAACCGCTTTGCTGAAAAAGAGCAAAAACGTTCTCGACGCTAACTTCATAGAGGGTATGGCGTGCGTAGGCGGATGTATAGGCGGAGCCGGCTGCCTGACTCACGGTGAGAAAAACAAAGCCGAGGTCGACAAGTACGGCAGAGAAGCTATGGAAAAAACTATCGGAGACGCCGTAAGACCGTTAAATATCGGTAAGAAAAACAACGCGTAGAATTGCGGCGGAGCCTGAGATTACAATATTAAAAAATAAATAAAAATATACAGTGGAAAGAAGGAAACGAAATATGAATAAGATTACCATCATCGGCACGGGAAGCGTCGGCTCTACCATCGCTTACACGCTCACCTACGCCGGTATCGCTTCCGAGATCGTAATGATCGATATCAACGGAAACAAAGCGATGGGCGAAGCGCTCGACATACGTCAGGGCACGCCGTTCTGTCCTCCATGCTCTATTTACGCGGGAAGCTACGCGGACGCGAAGAACTCCGACATAGTTATCATTACCTCGGGCGTGGCGAGAAAAGCGGGGCAGTCTAGACTGGAGCTTACCCAGACTAACGGCGACATTATAAAAGGCATCATTCCCGAGATCACCAAAAGCGCTCCCGACGCGTTCTACATAATCGTATCGAATCCCGTCGACGTTCTGACGTATATTTTCTGCAAGCGTTCCGGTATTCCGGAATCCCACATCATAGGCTCCGGAACGATTCTCGACACTGCGAGACTTCGCAGCCGCCTGTCGGAGTATTACCAAATCAGTCAGCAGAACGTGCATGCATACGTTCTCGGAGAGCATGGAGATTCTTCCTTCATTCCTTGGTCGCTCGTCAATCTTTCAAATATTCCGATACTTGAATTTCCTTCTTCCGTCGTTACCAGCAGCAAAGAAATATATCCCGAGCTCGACGTCGCCGAGGTCGAGGACTATGTTAGAAAGTCCGGCGCGCGCGTTATAGCTCGTAAAGGCGCGACCTTCTACGCGGTTTCCGTATCGGTATGTCATATATGCAAGTGCCTGCTCAACAGCGTAGACACAAATCTCACGGTATCCACTATGATGCACGGAGAATACGGCATCGAGGACGTATGTCTCAGCGTGCTGTGCAGCGTAGGAAACATGGGAGTAAAAAACAAACTGCTTCTGCCGCTGACTGAAAAAGAGGAAGCCGCTCTTCATCACAGCGCTGACTGTCTGAAAGAAATTATCGCGGCGATGGATATTTGAGTAATCGAATAAAGAGAGGAACATAAACGACATGAATTACCGTATAGAACACGACTCCATGGGAGAGATGAAAGTACCCGCAGACCGTCTGTGGGCTGCTCAAACCCAGAGAAGCCGCGAAAATTTTGAAATCGGCGTAGGGATAGAAACTATGCCGAGGGAAATCACTCACGCTTTCGGAATCCTTAAAAAGGCCGCGGCGATGGCCAATCACGAGCTGAAACCCGAGAAAATGACGGCCGAGAAATTAGCCGCGATCTCTTCAGCCTGCGACGAGGTTATATCCGGAAAGCTTAACGATCACTTTCCTCTAGTAGTGTGGCAGACCGGCTCCGGCACGCAGTCGAACATGAACGCCAACGAGGTAATACGCAGCCGCGCGAATCAGATTGCGGGGAGAGAACTGACGCACCCTAACGACGACATAAACATGAGCCAGTCGTCAAACGACACCTTCCCGACAGCTATGCATATATCCGCCGTTATTGCGATCGAAGATAAGCTGATCCCTGCCATCGAGCTTTTGATAGCTACTTTCAAGCGACTCGAGGAAGAAAACGATAGTATCGTCAAGTCTGGCCGCACGCATCTTCAAGACGCGACTCCTATAAAATTCAGTCAGGAAATAAGCGGGTGGAGAGCGAGTCTGGAGAGAGACGTCGAGCTGCTGAAGCTGGCGGCCGCTCCCCTTCACGAACTCGCCCTTGGAGGAACCGCGGTCGGAACCGGTCTGAACGCTCCCAAAGGATTCGACACGCTAGTCGCGGCAAAGGTAGCGGAGTTGACCGGCAAACTTTTCGTCACAGCCCGAAACAAATTTCACGCGCTTACATCCAAAGACGAGCTTGTGTTTGCTCACGGAGCTATTAAAGCGACCGCATGCGATATGATGAAGATAGCCAACGACGTGCGCTGGCTTGCAAGCGGTCCACGCGACGGCCTCGGAGAGATCCGAATTCCGGAGAACGAGCCCGGATCGTCGATTATGCCCGGAAAAGTAAATCCTACTCAGTGCGAGGCAGTCACCATGGTCGCCGTACAGGTCATGGGCAACGATACCGCCGTCGGTTTTGCGGCTTCACAGGGTAACTTCGAGCTGAACGTTTTCATGCCGGTAGCGGCGTATAACTTCCTTCAGTCCGCGCGGCTGCTTGCGGAGGCTATAGTCTCTTTCAACGACAAATGCGCGAGCGGCATTACGGCTGACAAGGAGAAAATGCGTCATAATCTGCATAACTCTCTTATGCTCGTAACCGCTCTTAACCCGTATATCGGATATGAAAACGCGGCTAAAACCGCTAAGCTGGCGTATCGCGAAAATATTTCCCTCAAGGAAGCCTGCGTTAAACTTGGATTCCTTACGGAAGAGAAATTCGACGAGGTGTTCCATCCCGAAGAGATGGTCTGACGAAGCGAGAGGAAATTCATAATTCTACGAAAGGAAGACTTCATATGAAAGTAAGCTACTATCCGGGCTGCACTCTTCGCAACAAAGCGAAGGAGCTTGATCGCTGCGCAAGAGAATGCGCGCAAATACTCGGATTTGAACTTTGCGAAATAGAAAATTGGCAGTGCTGCGGCGGAGCTTATACGAGCTCGACCGACGAAATCGCGACGAAGCTGTCAAGCGTTCGCGCTCTTAAAGCCGCGGGCGAGCTCGACAGACCGCTTATTACAGTCTGTTCGGCCTGCCATAACGTAATTAAACGAACGAATCTCGCTATGAAAGAGGAAGAGTTCGCGGGAAAGGTAAACGCATATATGGCTCAGGACGCCGATTTTACGACTCCGTACGGCGGCGAGACAGAGGTTTACCATTACCTCGAATTTCTCAGAGATAAAATCGGTTTCGACTCGGTAAAGGAAAAAGTTAAAAATCCTCTGACGGGCAGGAAGATCGCCGCGTATTACGGATGCCTTTTGCTCCGTCCCAGCAAGGCGATGGCGTTCGACGATCCGGAAAATCCGACGGTTCTCGAAGATTTTATCCGCGCTCTCGGAGCCGAACCGGTCATATATCCGGCGAGAAACGAATGCTGCGGAGGATACGTTGTTTTAGAAGATAAAGACTCGGCGAAGAGAAAAAGCGCGACCGTATCGGAAAGCGCTAAAGGTCACGGAGCCGATTCGATCGTTACCGCCTGCCCGCTCTGCCGATATAATCTCATGAAAAGCGGAAGCGAACTGCCCGTAGTATACTTCACAGAGCTGTTGGCGGAGGCTTTAGGCGCAAAGGAGGCCGAAAATGGCTGACAACAAAAAACTGAAGGAAGACGTTCTTGCCATAAGCGGAGTAAACGTCCGCAAATGTATGAAATGCGGCAAATGCTCCGGTACTTGTCCGTCGTACGGCGAAATGGAATATCATCCTCATCAATTCGTTTCCATGGTCGAATCCGGAGATATCGAAAAGCTTATGCAGTCCGAATCCATATACAAATGTCTTTCATGCATGGCGTGCGTAGAGCGCTGCCCGCGCGGAGTGGAACCAGGAAAGCTTGTGGAGGCCATAAGGCTTATTTCCATACGCCGCAAGGACGCGAATAGACTTACGCCCGACCGTATATCCGAGCTGCTCGACGAGGATATGCCTCAGCAGGCTCTCGTCACGGCTTTTAGAAAATATACGAAATAAGGAGGGAACGGTAAAATGCAGAGAATCGGCGTATTTGTGTGCCATTGCGGCACTAATATCGCGGGAACAGTCGACGTAGCGGCCGTTTCCGAAGCTCTGAAAAATGAACCCGGCGTGGTTTATTCGACAAACTATCAGTACATGTGCTCTCAGGCGGGGCAGGATATAATTAAAAACGCGATCGCAGAGCATGGTCTGACGGGTATCGTAGTGTGCTCTTGCTCGCCAAGAATGCACGAGGCGACATTCCGCAAGACCGCGGCCGCTGCAGGACTTAACTCATACATGGTGGAGATCGCCAATATCCGCGAGCAGTGCTCATGGGTGCATAAGGATATGAAAACGGGAACTGAAAAGGCGATCATTCTCGGCAAGGCCGCCGTCGCTAAGGTTAACCTCAACGCGCCTCTGACGCCCGGAGAATCTCCGGTAACCAAGCGAGCGCTCGTTATCGGCGGAGGCATCGCGGGCATACAGACCGCGCTCGATATTGCCGACGCGGGATTCCCCGTAGATATTGTGGAAACAAAACCGACAATCGGCGGAAAGATGGCTCAGCTTGACAAGACGTTTCCAACGCTTGACTGCGCGGCCTGCATACTCACGCCTAAAATGGTGGACGTAGCGCAGAACGACAAAATTCGTATTTTCTCTTACTCCGAGGTTACGGACGTAAAAGGATTCGTCGGCAACTTCGACGTAACCATTAAACGCCGCGCCCGCTACGTCAAGGAAGACGTTTGCACGGGATGCGGAGCATGCACGGAAAAATGTCCTCAGAAAAAGATTCCAAACGAATTTAACCTCGGCATGGACAATCGCCGCGCTATTTACATCCCCTTCGCGCAGGCGGTGCCGAAAGTAGCTACTATAGACCTGGATCACTGCAATATGCTGAAAAACGGCAAATGCGGAGTTTGCGCGAAGGTGTGCGCCGCCGGAGCTATCGACTATAACGCTAAAGACGAATACATAGAAGAAAAATACGGCGCGATAGTGGCGGCTACAGGATTTAATCCAATTTCAATGGATAAATTCGACGAATTCGCTTATTCACAGTCAAAAGACGTTATTACCTCTCTTGAGTTCGAGCGTCTTACCAACGCCGCGGGACCAACGGGCGGAAAGCTTCTTCGTCCTTCTGACGGAGAGCATCCGCGCACTATCGTATTCGTACAGTGCGTAGGTTCCCGATGCGATTCGTGCGCTCAAAAGGGTAAGGAATATTGCTCCAAGATATGCTGCATGTACACGGCTAAACACGCTATGCTTACACGCGACAAATATCCCGACACCGACGTTTACGTGTTCTATATAGACGTTCGTACGCCCGGTAAGAACTTCGACGAATTCTACAGACGCGCTGTGGAGGAATACGGAGTTCACTATATCAAGGGAATGGTTGGAAAGGTGTCTCCGGAGGGCGGAAAACTTATGGTTCAGGCGTCGGATCTTATAGATAACAAACAGCTTCGCATAGAAGCGGATCTTGTCGTTCTGGCGGCCGCTATCGAGCCCGACCGATCTGCAAGACCTCTTGCTACAATGCTTACAGCTTCAATGGACACCAACGATTTCTTTACCGAAGCTCATCCGAAACTCCGCCCGGTTGAAAGTCCGACCGCGGGCGTATTCCTTTCGGGAACATGTCAGGGACCGAAGGACATTCCAGAAACGGTAGCCCAGGCAGGCGCGGCGGCCTCCAAAGTAATAGGCCTTCTCGCCAAGGATAAGCTTATGGGCAACCCATGCGTAGCTCATTCCGACGAGAACATGTGCAACGGATGCTCTACCTGCGAAAACGTTTGTCCATACGGGGCCATTACCTACGAGGAAAAGGAATTCCGTATGCCCGACCGCACGACGAGAATTCGCCGCGTAGCCCGTGTAAACGAAGCCGTCTGCCAGGGATGCGGATGCTGCACGGTAGCGTGTATGTCCGGAGCCATGAATCTTAAAGGCTTCAAAAACGAACAGATCCTTGCGGAGGTGGATGCAATATGTCGATAAGTAAGGAACCTTACAGACCGCTGATCGTTGCCTTTTGCTGCAACTGGTGCTCATACGCGGGAGCCGATCTGGCGGGAAACAACCGACTCGCCTATCCGGCGGACGTAAAAATTATCCGGGTGCCGTGCTCCTGCCGCGTTAATCCCACGTTTATACTTCGCGCTTTCCAGCGCGGGGCCGACGGAGTGATTCTCTGCGGCTGCCATCCAGGAGACTGTCACTACACCTCCGGAAATTACTACACGCGCCGCCGTATGGCCCTGCTTTTCTCAATGCTCGACTACCTCGGCATTGAAAGAGAGAGAACTCGCGTGGAATGGGTGTCCGCCGCCGAAGGCGCGAAATTCGCGGCTACCATGAACGATTTCTGCGAGACCGTAGCGTCTCTCGGAGAAAACAAGAGATTGGAGGATCTGAGATGCAAGAAATAACCCGCGATACCCTGATAAGCAGGGCTAAGGAATTACTTGCGAGCGGAGAAGTGGATAGAGTTTACGGCTGGAAGCGCGGGGAATTCTGCTACGACGTAACTCCCGCTCTCTTCACGGACGCCGAATCCCTTGAAAAAGATTTTGAGTGGGGCGACTTCTGCGGAGCGAATCTTTCAAAATACCTCGTTGAAGAAACGAGAAAAAGCGAAGGAAAGATCCTCGTATTTATGAAGCCCTGCGATACGTACAGCTTCAATCAGCTTTTAACGGAGCATCGCTTCGACAGAGAGAAGGTATACGTAATAGGAACGCCGTGCGCCGGCATGCTTGATCCTAAGCGCATACGCGATCATGCCGAGAGCTTTACTTCCGTAGTTAGCGATGAAAACGGCGTTACCGTATCCACTCTGTTCGACGGGGACGTTAAACTTGACCGTTCGGAGGTTATGCCCGACCGCTGCTTAAACTGTAAGTCGAAGAAACACGTAGCGTACGACGAGTTGTTTGGAGAAGACGGCGGGACGATCGCTTCCGGACGGTTCGACGAAGTGGAAAAAATAGAAAAAATGACTCCGGACGAACGGTTTGAGTTCTGGAGAGGCGAGTTGTCCCGCTGCATTCGCTGCAATGCGTGCCGCGACGTCTGCCCCGCCTGCACCTGTGAAAAGTGCGTGTTTGACAATCCGAACTCCGGAGTTGAAAATAAAGCTGCGGAGAACAGCTTTGAAGAGCAGATGTTCCATATTATAAGAGCGTTTCACGTGGCGGGACGCTGTACTGACTGCGGAGAATGCTCCAGAGTATGTCCGCAGCAAATCCCTCTCCATCTGCTGAACAGAAAGTTTATAAAGGATATCGACGGATTCTACGGCGAATATCAGGCGGGAGCCGAGGTCGGCAGCCGCGCTCCTCTGGTAGACTATACAACCGAGGACATAGAACCGTCGGACGCCGTTAAGGGAGGCGACGAAAATGCGTAAGATCACACTTGACCGGCTCGACGAATTTTTCGCCGCGGTGGCGGGAAAGCTCAAGCTGTATATTCCTGTAGACACGGCCGGCGGCGCGCAATTTCAGCAGTGGCGCGCAGGCGCTAAAATGTCCGACGCTTTGAACACAACCCGCAGCGCGAAAGATTTTTTCTTCCCTCAAACCGAAAATCTTATGGAATTTAAGACTGAGGGAAAGAAAATTGAAATTATCGACGTAAGACGTGAAAACGAAGACTTCGCAATATTCGGAGTACGCGCCTGCGACGTTAGAAGCTTTGACGTACTCGACAGAGCCTTCCTTTCAGAGCCTGCGGATACATACTATCAAAACCGCCGCGAACACGGGGTCATATTCTCTCTTGCTTGCTCTAAGCCTGCCGAAACCTGCTTCTGCGGAACATTTGGAATAGATCCCGCGAACCCTAAGGGAGACATAGTTTGCTATAAGACCGACGACGCGATCTACATGGAGGCAAAAACCGAAAAAGGCGCGAATCTTATGGATTCCGTTTCAGATATCGTCGCGGAGGATGAGGGCGGCGACGGAGAATCGGCCGTAAACGCGCAGAAAGAAATTATCAGTGAAAGAATGAAGAAGCTTCCGCTTGCAAGTCTCTCGACCGATAAGTTCGGCGGAGATAAGACGGCGAAATTCTTTGACGATCCCGCGTGGAAATCCTTATCCGAATCTTGTCTTGGCTGCGGTACGTGCACGTTTGTTTGCCCTACGTGTCAATGCTACGATATCAAGGATTTCAACGCTGGAAACGGAATTAAAAGATTCCGCTGCTGGGATTCCTGTATGTATTCGGAGTTTACCAAGATGTCCGCGGGACAGCCCCGTCTTACACAGCTCGAAAGATTCCGTCAGAGATTTATGCACAAGCTTGTTTATTATCCGGCTAACAACGACGGAATGTTCTCCTGCGTGGGATGCGGCAGATGTCTCTCAAAATGTCCTATTCAGATGAATATCGTTAAAGTAATGAAAAATCTCGGAGAAGGAGGAGAAAACAATGGCTGATATGAAAGAGCCCTTGATTCCAGCGATAGGAGAGGTAGTCGATATCCGCATGGACACGCCCGATATCAAAACCTTCCGCGTAGTAACTCCCGACGGAAAAAAGGCGTTTGATCATCGCCCGGGACAATGCGCCATGCTGTCGGTTCCCGGAGTTGGCGAAGGAATGTTTTCTATCACCTCTTCTCCTACCAATACCGAGTACATGGAATTCTCAATAAAGAAATGCGGCTGCGTTACCGAATGGCTTCATAGCATGGAAGTCGGCCAACAGATAACCATACGGGGACCATACGGCAATCCTTTCCCGGTCGACGACGAATTCGCAGGGAAAAACATGCTATTTATCGCCGGAGGAGTCGGACTCGCGCCGCTGCGCTCGGTTATAAACTACTGCCGCCATTATCGGGACCGCTACGGCAGAATCGATATCGTATACGGTTCGCGAAGCAAAGACGATCTGCTGGACTATCAGGAAATCATAAACGAATGGGCCGTGGACGAAGACGTTCACGTTCACCTGACTATCGACAGAGAACAGGAGGGCTGGGACGGACACGTCGGATTTGTTCCGAATTATGTGAAAGAACTGGGCTTTGACACGGAAAATAGAATCGCCGTGCTTTGCGGTCCCCCGATCATGATTAAATTTACGCTTGCGGGACTGTGCGAACTGGGATTTGAAAAAACGCAGATGTACACCACGCTTGAGCTTAGAATGAAGTGCGGTATCGGAAAATGCGGACGCTGCAACGTCGGCTCGAAGTACGTGTGCAAGGACGGTCCCGTATTTCGTTTCGATCAGTTAGACGAACTTCCGGACGAGTATTAATGCAGAGAGGAACAAAAGTTATGGAAAATATGGTAAACGTATATCTTTTTGGCAAACAGTATCGAGTGCCGGAAAACCTTACTATCATGCGCGCTATGGAGTACGCGGGGTATAAACTTGTTCGCGGCTGCGGCTGCCGCAACGGATTTTGCGGAGCGTGCGCCACTATATACAGAATAAAAGGAGACAAAACTCTCCGCACGTGCCTTGCGTGCCAGACTAAGGTCGAGAACGATATGTACGTGGCTACGCTGCCCTTCTTCCCTCTGGTCAAGGAAGTATACGACATAAACGAAATATCTCCTTCTCAAAGAGTGATGATGCAGCTTTATCCTGAAATTTACGCCTGCGTAGGATGCAACGCCTGCACAAAGGCCTGCACGCAAAGCCTCAACGTTATGCAGTATATCGCTTACGCTCAGCGCGGCGAATTTGATAAGTGCGCCGAGGAATCCTTCGACTGCGTAATGTGCGGATGCTGCTCGTCCCGCTGTCCCGCCGGAATATCGCATCCTCAGGTAGCTATGCTTGCCCGCAGACTGAACGGAAAATACCTTGCTCCGAAGAGCGAGCACCTTGAAAACAGAGTCCGCGAGATCAAAGACGGAACGTTTACCGAATTGATCGAGGCTCTCATGGGCAAGCCTATTGAAGAGCTGAAAGAGCTGTACAACACACGCGAGATTGAGAAGTAAGGGAGGAACGATTTTATGTATGCAAAAGAATTTCAGGAGTCCCTGAAAGCGGTAGAAGAAGCGAGAGAAGCGAACATAGCCTACGAACCCGCGAGAATGACCGCTAAGGAAAAGGAAGACCTTCTCGCGGCGTATCATCCGGACTACAAAAAGGATCAGTTCGAGGAACTAAAAATAGGTCCTAACAAGGGCGAAAAGGTGCCGAAGGAGCTGTGCGGAATACTTGAAGCCCGCAGCCGGATTCGTCCCGGCGACGTGGACCTGAACAATCCTAAGTACGACGTGGACGTTCTGGTCATCGGAGGAGGCGGCGCGGGAGCTTCAGCCGCTATAGAAGCCGACACAGCCGGCGCAAGCGTTATGATCGCGACTAAGCTTCGCATCGGAGACGCTAACACTATGATGGCCGAGGGAGGCATTCAGGCCGCCGACAAGCCGAACGATTCTCCCGCGATTCATTTTCTCGACGCGTTCGGCGGCGGTCACTTCGCAGCGAAAAGAGAGCTGCTTTCAAAGCTTGTTTGCAACGCGCCGGAAGCTATACAGTGGCTGAACGAACTTGGCGTAGAGTTTGACAAGGCTCCGGACGGAACCATGGTTACTACCCATGGAGGCGGCACATCCCGCAAGCGTATGCACGCGGCGAAAGACTATTCTGGAGCAGAGATTATGAGAACTCTGCGCGACGAAGTTCTTAACCGTGGAATTCCCGTCATCGACTTTACCTCGGCCGTCGAGCTGATTCTCGATGAGAGCGGAAAAGCCGCGGGCGCGGTTCTCATGAATATGGAGACTGGAGATTTGTCCGTCGCCCGTGCTAAGACCGTTATAATTGCGACCGGCGGAGCGGGACGTATGCATTATCAGGGCTTTCCCACGTCAAACCATTATGGAGCCACTGCGGACGGACTTGTTCTCGGTTACAGAGTAGGAGCAAAGCTGCTGTATGCCGAAACGCTCCAGTATCATCCTACGGGAGCGGCTTTCCCACAGCAAATTTTCGGGGCGCTTGTAACGGAAAAGGTCCGTTCCCTCGGAGCAAAGCTTGTAAACCGCGACGGGAAGGTGTTTATGCATCCGCTGGAAACACGCGACGTGGCCGCGGCCTCAATCATACGCGAGTGTTCCGATAGAGGAGAGGGCGTGCAGACCGGCGACGGCGACGCGGTATGGCTCGACACTCCTATGATCGAGAAGATCGGAGGAGAAGGAACTATAGAGAAGAGAATTCCGGCAATGATGCGTATGTTCGGCAGCTACGGCATAGATATCCGCCGCGAACCGATTCTTGTTTATCCTACTCTCCATTATCAAAACGGAGGACTTGATATAAACGTAGACGGCATGACGACGAGCGTTGAAAATCTTTTTGTAGCCGGAGAGGCTGTAGGAGGAATTCACGGACGCAACAGGCTGATGGGCAACTCTTTGCTAGACATAATTGTGTTCGGACGCAATGCTGGTCAAAACGCGGCCGCTCGTTCCAAGAAGACGACGGTCGGAACGCTCACCCTTGATCATATTTCTAAATTCGACGCAGAGAGAGAGGCGGCCGGAATTGAAACCGACGTTGTTTCTCCAATGCTTCTGCCCGACTATACCCGCAAAAAAAGCGAAGTTTAATTTCGAAAGGATCTATCTCTAAATGAATCTCCCTATGCTTACCGACCTCTTTGAGGCTCTTACAATATTCTGCTTTGGCCTTTCTTGGCCTATTTCCATTAGAAAATCTTTGATTTCCCGTACAGCGAAGGGTAAAAGCCTTTTCTTTGAGGTCTTCCTCCTTATCGGCTACGCTTTTGGTATTGCGCGCAAGATAATTCAAATGTCCTGCCTTGGAAGCAGCGGATTTATCTTTTATCTCAGTTTTTTCTTCTACGTTCTTAACTTTATCGAGATATCAATCGACGTTGCTCTATATTTCCGCAATGTAAAGCTGGATAAAGAAAGAGAAGCGCAGCAGGCCTAGTTAACTAACTGCAAATCTCCAAAGCCCGCCGTATAAACGGCGGGCTCCGATTTTTTATTAGGCTGTTTGACGGATGCATAAAACGCGTCGTAGCGTGTTAACATTGGCAAGCGCTAGAACTAACTCGCCGCCGTTTGAACCATGCACTGCTCGCACGGCTGAGAGGACTCTTCATTTTATATAGGTGTCGAAGCGAACTTCATGTCAACAAGCTGACGAAAGCAGCTTGCTTGCAAGCCGCGTCAGGTCTTTGTGAAGCGAACTATTCTTATGTTTTCTTTGAAATGGCATAAAAGAAGCTTATTTAAAAAAAAGCATGCTAATCTCCACAAGCTTTTTTCCAGAAAAAAGCTGAGCAAAAAAGCTATGGCGGCGACAGATACCGCGCGGGGTTTTGTTTACACAAGCTTCAAATGAATCGTCGTTCAATCCCGCTCCGGTATCTCTTTAAACGAATCTTTCCTAAAGGTATGCTTACGCTTCTCAAAATGAAGAGCTTGCGCCGCGCTGTTCCGGATTCTCTTGCTCCCTTGGCTTAAACCAGACGCGAGTTGTTATGCAACATTAACTTCGTTAGCGAACCTTCCCAGCATAGTTATTATGCATGCCGAGCAAGCTACGGAAAAAAGACCGAATCGAGCGAAAGCTGGATGCGGTCTTTTTCTTTTTAATATCTTCCGATAAGCTCGTACGGAATATCTTTAAATTCCTTACATATGTCTCTCACAGGAGAATCTTCTCGCACGCGATAGTCTCCTTCCGAGGGGTTTATAAAAATATCCTCAAGTTCCGTAAGCTTGCCTACATAGTTGTCCGATTCGGCGCTGTATCTAACGCGATGGTTTGTAAATCCGCCGCCGCTTCCATTCTTGTTAACGAACACGTTATCTGAGAATAGACTAAACGCTCCGTTATATCCGAAATGAGGAGCTACGGTGTCGCGCTTATTTTGAAGTACTTGAGACAGAAGTGGAAAATGCTCCCGCCAAACGTCGGTAGTATACGGCGTGCTTTTATAAAGTTCCCAGATAAAGCCGTAGCCCACCTGATAAAAGCTGTCCCCCGCCATAAATCCGTTTATAGGACGTCTGTCGTAAAGGACGGGCATACGCACGGTATTTACGACTACGTTGCCTATCACGTGGTGACCGAAGCCTCCGCCGATTGAGAAGGCGTAACCGGATACGTTGACGAAAAGATTGCTGTAAGCCGTCTGATACGCCATGCCGTCGTCCCAGTATATCGCGGAAGGGTATACCTCGTCGCTGCCGATGTTATAAAAGCAGTTATACCGGATAACGTTTCCTCCGCTGGTCCAGGAGGATCCGTTATAAAACGACCCGCAGTCGTCCGCGTAATTCGTACAGTCGTGCACGAGATTATATTCTATAATATTATTGTTTCCCGAAGAGCCTAGAGCGTTTGAAGTAGAAAAACCGATTTCGTTATGGCTGATGCGGTTAGACTGTCCCGACGCGCTTATTGCATGAGTAAATACTCGCGAATTAAGTCCCCATTGGGTAACATAGTTATTGTCTACTACGTTTCGGCCTCCGGTCATAGTCTCCTTATCCCCGCCGCTGATGCTGATACCGGAATGTCCTACGTAGCTGATATCGCAGCTTTGTATTACGTTTCGGTCCCCGTGCCCTTCGAAAGCAGAACCGCCGAGTCCGTAAAAAGTACAGTCGTAAAAGACGCAGTCTGATACGCTGCGCGCGGATATTCCGCTCCCGCGAGAGCATGAAAAAGTTAATCCGTCTATTTCAACAAAGCTGCAGTTTTCCATGCTTACAAACGTTTGCCTATATGTGGAAACAAACTCCGGAGACGAAGATAAAAAGTCTTCTTTGGGATATACGTAAAGCAGGCAGTTTCGACGATCAAGATACCATTCGCCGGGTTCGTCCAGCTCATCTAACTTGTTGAATATGAAAAAACGCAGATCGCTAGAAACGTTGGAGCTATAAACTTGCATATTCGGAAGTCGTATCGTTCCGGCGTCGACGTCGACTTTCGCTTTAATCGCCGTGTCCTGATATTCAAGGTTAAACATACCGAGAACGTACACGTCGTCGTCGGAGCTCCAGCTTTTCATGCGATTCGTCAGTTTTTCATCTACTTTAAACAAAGCTCCCCTGCTTACATTTTCAGTAACTGAGTGCGGATACAGAAAATCGTTTCCGTTAGGATATCGCGCGAGCGTATAATTTTCACGATCGGCGTAAAATTCGACGTTTGAAGGCCCTCCGTTAGTCACTCCGATAGGATTGTAGTTCAGCTCCGCCGCCTTGACCCCGTATCGTTTTAAGTCTATCACGCGTACTGCGTCCTGCGCGGCGGGACTGAGAACGGATCGTTCCGGTCCCGTAACCGATACGAATTTTTCAGCGTCCAGCGATATGCTTCCGGTAAATATGGGTTCGCCGTCTCCGTAAGCCGCATACCTTATGGGTTTGCCGTCTTCTCCGCTGTCGGCGGAGGTCAGCGATAGCGTATCGGTATATTTTCCTCCCATAATCGCGACTACTACTCCTCCGTCGGGAAGACCGTTTTTCTTCATTTCTCTAACGGCGTCGCGGGCGCGATTGAGAGTAGCGAATGGATTTTCCTTCGAACCGTCTCCGTCGTCGTCCCCTCGGGGCGATACGTAGATATCTCCTTCCGTAATAGTACGCTCGTTTTCTGTATAGTCGGAAAAGATGGCCGGAGAGGCTTCCGAAAAATCCTCGCTTTGAGGCATATCGTGGAAAATAATCTCAGCTTTTTTTTCTTCTTCTACCTGGACGGCGGAATAATTCAAGCTCTCTTCCGCTTGAACTGCGGTCAACGCAGGGAAAGACGACGTTCCGCACAGCGTTGCGGCGCACAGAAAAAACGCGGCTGACGAGGTTAAATATTTATAATGTTTTTTCATACTCATAAATATACCTTTCATAAGACTTAGCCTTACGGCTCTTCTACTTCGAAATTTATGGTTTTGTGGTCTAATACCGGGCCGCGCAGCTTAAATCGCTCCCAGTCTGACTCAGAGCCGCCATAATTTACTTCCGGCAATTCGTCGCAGCCGTAGAAAACTCCGCTTCCTATAAAATCAAGCTCTTTGTTCAAATACGCGCGGTTTACTCCGCGGCAGTTATAAAAAGCCCAGCTTCCTACGTATCGGCAGCTTTCCGGCATAACCGCCGATGTTATGCCAGTTTCTTCAAAAGCATAGTCTCCTATTTTTTCGATACCGTCGTGAAAAGAAATATTAGATACCGACGTGTGGTTGAAAGCCGAGGTTCCGATTTCAACAGTACGTTCGGGAAGAGCGGCGCGCTTGAGCGAAGAGCACATATAGAACATGTAATCTGGAATCCTCTCAAGAGAGGCCGGTAAGTTAACATTTGTTAAAGATCTGCAGTAATAAAACGCTCCTCTTCCTATTTCCGTAACGGAGTCGGGAATAACCGCGCGTTTAAGAGACGTGCAAAGCGAAAAGGCTTGTTTTCCAATCTTAGAGACGCCTTCTGAAATTATAATTTCTCGAAGCTCTCTCCGTTCGGCGAAAGCTTCGTCTCCTATCGCCGCGACCGGTATGCCATTAAGTTCCGACGGTATCGTCGCCTTAGTCCACCCGGCGGGATTTCGCCATCCTACGATTTCGCAGCTTCCGTCTAAAAGCAGTTTATACTCGTACACAGGCCCCATATCCGGATCAAATTCGTCGTCTCTGGATAAAAGAAAGCTTTCCGTTCTTTTATCCGTTTTTTCGTTTGTCTCCGCGTTATAAATTGAAACGGTAAGCTTCGTTTCCATCGATTCGCCGCTCATGAGCGCTCCGTATGTGAATATAAGATCTGACAGCTCTTGGTCGTCGAGTTCGACTCGATACTTTTTTATATCAAATCCAAGCTGATTTCTAAGAATTAACTTAGTGAAAGTTTCTGACGTAATGGAATCCGGCTTTCCTAAAGTAAGATATATTTTTTCATTTTTCGTTATCAGACGATCGGACAGAGATACTGCCGCGGCGTACATAGGATCCGCGTCCAGTAATTTTGCAATCCGAATCGCTATGGCGGCAGTTTCCGCCCTCGTAAGTCTGCTTGACGCCGTCGCCCTTTTTTCCGCGTCTCCCTCAAGTATCCCCGAAAGCCTCAGCAATTCTATGTATTCCTTTGCCCACGCGGGAATTTCGTTCTCGTCGCTGAAACGAGGAAGAGAAGAATCGGAGGGGAGTTCAAATTCAATATATTCTACGAATCGGCACGCCATAGCCGCAAACTCGGCGCGGCTGACCGGGCCGTCCGGTTTAAAGCTTCCGTCCGGATATCCTTTAACGATTCCAGCATCCGCCGCCCAGCCTATATAGTTTTCGTACCATTCGCCTTTAGACACGTCTGAAAAGATACCGGCGGACCCAGATTTTGCAGAGACGTCGTCGCCGGAAAGCCGGGAAAGAACGGTAACGACCTCGGCTCTCGTCATAGTTCCGTCCGGCGCGAATTCAGTTTCCGACCTTCCGTTCATCAATGCTTTTTCGTAAGCGTCTTTTACTATACCGTAATACCAGGTTCCTTTTTTTACGTCCGAATACGGAATTTCACCGGACGCAAACACCGCGATGCTCACTATAAGCGTCGCCGCAATAAGAACAAGAGCCGCGACTGATATGGCCGCCGCCGTTATCAATCTTTTTTTATTCATTGGAGCCTCCGTTCCGCCGTCGAAGCGGCGAGTTATCGTTAAATTAACTTTAAACCGACCGCGCGCCAAGATAAATAAACTGAAAAGTAAGTCGGCATGATAAAAAACAATCTGCTTTCATAAATAGCGCGCTATATCTATGTTTAAAATCGTTTATCGACGATATTAAATAAAATTCCTTGTAGAATTATACGTCAACTTCGTATTGATGTCAATTGGCAAAAGTCCCATCATTTGACGATGTTTTTTGTTGAAAATATATATCGACATATGTCGACGCACACGGAATTTGTTAAAGGCTATTGCTCGTCAAGAGCATTTTTTATATTTGTGAAAACATCTCAATATTATTGGTATTCCGTTATTTTAACTAATATAATTATTTTATTTGGGAATTTATTGATAAATTTATTATGGATTTGTTTAAATTGCACAAATTAGACATCGATATATTGTCGGTATAGTCAATTTATATTTTTGCAAAAATAGTTTATAATATGAGTATAATATTCAAAAACATTTCAATATAAAAGAAAGGTAACGTACAAATGAAGATTAAGAGAATCATATCCGCGGCGATAGCCGGAGCAATGCTCTCTGTCCCGACTCCCGCGGTCTTCTCAGCGGGAAAGACGGAAATGCCGTTCAAAGACGTGGGTAGCGGAGCGTGGTTTTACGAGCCTATCAAACAGATATACGACAAGGGATACATGGAGGGAGTGGAAAAAGACCAGTTCTCTCCCGACGGAGGACTTACGAGAGCGCAGTTCGTCACTATACTCTGCCGGATGTCGGGAGG
>CATKFO010000074.1 GCA_949747515.1 uncultured Eubacteriales bacterium | reverse complement strand
TGGAATTGGTAATTGGGGATTGAGATAATGGTTTTATGGCAATATTTTGGCAACAGAAAATCAGCAAGCCATAATAAATGATGTAATTGATGTAAAAATCGGCGTAAATTTGCATAAAACTTAAACAAATACAGTTAAGATTAACAAAGAACACGCCGAGTAATAATAAGTTCTTAAAGCATAAAGCATACATAAATTTTAAGGAAAGGTATGTTCGCAAGCATGTTACTTTATCAGGTTAACAACGATATGACGTACGTCCCTTCGGAAAGAGTGGCGAAAAAGAACGCTTACCTCCATATGGAACCGGAAAATTCTCCTCTTCCAACTTATGAAGAGGTAAAAGACCGACTGCCTAAGCCGATTTGGGACGGCCATGAGGACGCGCTTAAATGTTACGATTACGCGTGGAAAATCGCGTTCGGGAATCTCAGCCGGCCAAACGGAGACGCGGGTTTTGTGTCCAACTTCATCGATACCGCCTTTAACGGGTATCTGTTCATGTGGGATTCTTCGTTTATAGTAATGTTCGGCAAATACGCGTCTCACGTTTTCGACTTCCAGAAAACCCTGGATAATTTTTATTCGCATCAACATATGGACGGATTCATATGCCGCGAAATTTGCGAAAGCGAGCCGGGAGAGCACTTTAGCCGGCACGATCCCTCGTCAACGGGCCCTAATATCATGCCATGGTCGGAATGGGAATATTTTTGTCTTACGGGAGACCGCAAAAGAATAGAACGTATCTTCGATCCCCTAACGGCGTATCACCTTTGGCTCAAGCAAAACCGCACGTGGCGCGACGGCACGTATTGGAGCACCGGATGGGGGTGCGGTATGGACAATCAACCGAGGCTGGAACCTCAATACGACGAGTCTCAGTCTCACGGCTTTATGGTATGGCTCGACGCGTGCGTCCAAATGGTTCTCTCGGGTAAAATACTTATAAAAATGGCGTCCGTAATCGGAAGAGACGACGATCCGTCGCTTTCCGAGATAAAAGAAGAGGTAGAATTCCTCACTAAGGTGATTAACGACAATTTGTGGGACGAAGACGACGCGTTTTACTACGATATGTATAAAGACGGCAGCCTTAACCACGTAAAGTCCGTAGGAGCGTACTGGACTCTTCTCGCGGATATCATTCCTCCGGAAAGACTTGAAAAATTTGTAGCTCATCTTGATAATCCCGCGGAATTTAAACGTCCTAACAGAGTCCCCACTCTGTCAGCCGACCATCCGGAATACCGCCCCGACGGAGGCTACTGGAAGGGATCCGTGTGGGCTCCGACCAACTATATGACGCTGAAAGGACTTGAAAAAAACGGGTTTAACGAGCTCGCGTACGACGTCGCCTGCGCCAACCTTGAAAACATAGTGCAAGTGTTCCTTAATACGGGAACTATTTGGGAAAACTACGCACCCGAATTCGCAGACCACGGAAGCTCGTCAAAGCCCGAATTCGTAGGATGGTCGGGACTTTTCCCCATTAGCATTATGCTTGAATACGTTCTCGGTATTCGCCCGAAAGCTGAAAAAGGCGCGATCGAATGGCACGTAAGACGGACTGAACGACACGGCGTTGAGAAATATAATTTCAGTGGAAAAGAAGTCGACCTGATATGCGAAGCGAGAGAAAATGAAAAGGAGGAGCCCAAGATAACGGTCAAAAGCTCCTCTCATGTTAAAGTTGAAGTTCATTGGAACGGGAAAATTAAAACTATCGAAGTATAAAAGCATAATATAAACGGCGGGGCGCAAGAATACAACTCCGCCGTTTACTCAATATATACCGAAATTTTTACGGAGGTATTTCTTATTCGCATGAAAAAAAAGATTCGTTCAATTCTCATTTTCACGGCCGCGTTGATACTGTCCGCATTCGTATGGGTAATATATGAAAATGGAAACGTAAAACTGACCGAACAGGAATTCAAATCTGTAAGAATTCCTAAGGCCTTCGACGGTTTTACAATAGCTCACGTTTCAGATCTGCATGGAGCGTCGTTCGGAAAAGATCAAGAACGCTTAATAACTCAGCTGCGCGCGTCAAATCCGGATATAATAGCCGTAACGGGAGACATAATTGATTCTCGTCGTCTTGAAACGGAAGCGGCTCTTACATTTGCAGAAAAAGCCGTAGATATCGCGCCGGTTTACTACGCGCCCGGAAATCACGAAGCGAGAATAGACGAATACCCGGAATTTGAAGAACAGCTTAAGACTATAGGAGTTATAGCGCTCAGAAATGAAACAGTCGCCATTGAACGCGGCGAAGAAAGCATTAAGATTACCGGAATAGACGATCCGCTATTCATAATGAGAGAAGAATCGCTTACGGCCGAATCGGCGGTTACGCGTGAGCTTGAGTACGCATTAGACGAACAGAGCGGTTTTACCCTGCTTCTGTCTCATCGTCCAGAGCTAATTGAAACCTATGCGTCTTTCAATGTTGATCTTGCTCTTTCGGGCCACGCCCACGGGGGGCAAATACGTCTTCCTTCCGTCGGCGGAATCTATGCGCCGGGGCAGGGATTTCTTCCAAAATATACGGAAGGCGAAATCAGGAGCGGAAATACCTCCGTTATTGTAAGCAGAGGCCTGGGAAACAGCATATTCCCATTTCGAATCAACAATGATCCAGAGATCGTATTCATAAGGTTAAAATCTGAATAATTATTCCGTTAACTTATGTAAAACGCGTAAGATCAGAATTGAGACAGAAAAGAAGACGTCCGCCGGCTAATACGCCGAGGGACGCCTTTTTATTTTAAACTTTTTCCAACAAACCGTCGCTATAGCCGATACCGCAGGAAATATAAGCGAAACAAGGAGCTGCGGCCATGGAAGACTTTCTACTCCGAAAAATGAAGCCGCCGATGCAGACGCCGCGATTAAAACTACAGCCAGCGCGGACGCAGCTAACACGATCGGATATCCGGCGCTGTCGGCGAGGCTCTTTTTGTTAAGCCCCGATACTGTAAAGATAAGGAAAATCGCTTGCGTTAAAAACATAACGACAGCCAATACCGCCGACGTCTCTCCATCAGAGCTGCGGAATAACGTGCCGACGAGACGAGCAAAGCCAAACTCCGCGCATCCGATCAATAGTCCAATTCCCGATCTCCGTATTGACTGCCGCAAATCAGGAATTTCACGCTCGCTTGCGTCGCCGACAAGGACTTCGTCTTGTTTTGCTCTGAATGAAATAGCTAAAACAGATAAAAAATCAAGTATCATACCTGAGAATAATATTGCGGCGGTGATCGAAATTTTCCCGCCGAAGATTACGCACAGAAGCGTGCAGGCTATTCTTACGCTTTGAGACATGAGCGTGAATATCGCCGTGCGGCGTAAATTTTCAAGGGCGAGCGTCGACGCCGCTATAGCCTTAACGGCTCCAAAAAATCCTCCGTAACCTTCTTCATATTCAGCCGAAGGGTAAATAGAAATTTTCGCCCTTCTTTTCAGAGTCTGCGGTATAGGCCTATTACGCGAGCGGCTCACAGCCGCTCCTACCGTTCCCTTCGCCATCATCGCGGCCTCGCTGGGTTCTGATGTTATCACGCATATTCCCGGAATAGAATCGGCAAGTTTACGTACTATCGCCGTTCTCATTTTCAAAGCGGCGTCGACCGAACCTGAGTCTGAACCTGACGCGGGAGTCCAAACAATGAAACTGCCCTCCGGTATAACGCCTCGAATCAGGTCTTTGCACGATACTATCTTTTCAGATCCGTCGTATATTCCGCGCTTTTCAAGATATCTTTTCTCTCTTACAGGATTTGACGACAGCAAGACGACTCTCTTGCCGGAACCTTTAAGCATTCTCGCCGCTTCCTCTAATCCATTCTCAGCTTTCTCGTCGAACGCGGCGAATCCTAAAAATCTCATTTTACTGTGAATAACGGAGAGTCTCCTCAAGGAATTATACGGAGACTCTCTTTCCGCCAAGGCTATCGCTATGCCGCCGCTCGCCTCTATTTTATCTGCGGCGGATATAATCCGCGCTCTCTCCTCATAAGAAAGAAAAATTTCTCTTCCATTTACAATAATCGAATCGCAGTACGATAATATAGTCCGAACGTCTCCGCTGACTTGGGCCGTCAGCGCAGATTCTTGTACAAGGAGAACGGTATCGATATCGCCGGAAGGTCCGTCCTCTCGTCTGTATTCGACGACTGAAGACGTATTAGTCCTTACGCCCTTTACAAATCCGCCGTTTTCATTGGAGCTTGAATAATGTGATCCCTGCTTCGTCGGTTCGACCGCACGCATACCGAATTCTTCGGAGCTGTTTTCAAGAAGTACCTGCTTGTCCCTTTTTTCCGAGCCCCCTCCGGAAAATAACGTCGCTCCGCTTGAGCCGGAACGGACGCTTGTCAAAGCTATGGAAAGCAAATTTTCCGCGTTAATATTTCCAGGTTCGGCGGCGTGTAATTCCCCGTCCTTATAGTACGACGAATAAATCGACCTGCCCGACTTGAATACGGAAGCGTCCGTGGCGACGAGGAGTTCCGTCCCCGCGACAGATTCAACGTCGGCCGCGTTTCTAATAATAGAACGAACCGACGCCGCGCCATGTCCGATAGTGCTCCTTTTTACATTGGGGAGCGGATTCCACTTACGCTTTTCATCTCGCTTCCCGCCGCGTATACCACAATCTCCGCGTGCAATCCTTCTCAACGGTATAGTCAGAGTTATGTATCCAGATAGAAATAGGTATCCGGCTGAAGACGAGGCAGCGAGTGCAACGGCGTCGGTAAACGCTCCGGCAAACCCGAACGAATCTCCGCTCATAGTAAACAGAGATAAAACGCTTATAAATATAACGAGTCCAAGAAATACAAGACGAGACGCGCGGCTCCATTTGACAAGAGCCTCCGTTACCGGCAGTTTTTCGCCCGACGGCAAGAGCAGTCCTCCGTATTTCATAGAAACAAGAGCGTCTTCTCCGCAAGCCGTTGCGATTATCCTGCATTTTCCGGCTATTACGGTAGAACCTGCGAAAAGCATATTGACTCTGAACTCGCACGGCACGTCTTTGCCGCTGTCGGTTAGTATAACAGTGTCCCCCTTAACGACCGTAGAGCTGTTTTCAGTAACGCCTTTTTCAATAACTTTAACGCCGTCTCCTGAGAATATCCTGCCGTCGCAAGGAACTATATCTCCCGGTCCTAGAAGAATAACGTCGCCCTCAACAAGCTCGTCCGCTCTTAAAACTTGTACCGTCCCGCTTCTAAGAACCGTAGCGCTGGGTATCCCTTCGTCGGCAAGTTCCTCAAGTATCCGGCGAGCTTTAACATACGTCAGCGTCCTTATAAGCATTCCGGCCGCAAGAATCGCGCATACGGAACGCGCGGCCTCGCTCCCCTCAAAAACGGCCGCCGTAACGGCCGCGATAATAAGAAGAAAGGATATAAGGTCGCCCGCCGCGCTCGCGGCGTATTCCGCCCCCCTTGATCTGCGTATATACCATATTGTGTTCCGCCCGTTCTTTCGCCGCCTCCGCTGAACCTCTTTTTCGTCGAGTCCCCTCGCGGTGTCAACCTTAAGAAGCGCGGCGGAAGCCTCCGCGTCGCGAAGGTGCCATTCGTTATATTTTATGGTCAAGAGTCGTTCCCCCTCCTTTCTTGTTTTTCAACGATATTATTTTAATTAACTAAGAGACTTCGGATATAAAACGTCAAAATGCTCAAAATTTCACAACATATGACGCCGCCGACAAAAAAGACAAAAATCTAAAACTTCAATTTACGCTTCTAGGTTCTTTATCGTTTAAATCGCCGCGCAGAACTTTATATCGTGGCTAGCATACGCCGGATAAGGACGGTTATCTCATCCTTATGCCGCTGAAATTACGACCTTGCCGTCTCTAACGTCCGCCGATACCGCCGCTATATTGCCTCTCGAGGCGATGATCTTTTCCGCTATCCCGTCTTCAAGCTCCGTCTGTATAAAGCGCCTCATGTTGCGCGCCCCATATTTTTCCGAATACGATTTTTCCGCCACATATTCCACGGCGGCTTCCGTAACGGAGAAAGAAACGCCTTTAGCTTCAAGAACATTTTTAAGATCGTCCAGCATTATACGAGCTATCTTTGCAAAGTCTTTCTTGTCAAGCTGACGGAACGTAATAATTTCGTCTACTCGGTTAATAAATTCCGGCCTCAAAAATTCAGCAAGAGCCTTCATTGTTTTTTCGCGGCGAGCCGATTCAGCGCCTCCGGAAAAACCAACCGGCGAAGACGCGTTTCCAGATCCGGCGTTAGTCGTCATAACTATAACCGTATTCTCAAAGTTCACCTGCTTGCCGTGAGCGTCCGTTACGCGTCCGTCGTCAAGTATCTGAAGTAAAATATTAAGCACGTCCGGATGAGCCTTCTCAATCTCGTCGAAAAGGACCACTGAATACGGCCTTCGGCGTATTTTTTCAGTAAGCTGCCCCGCGTCGTCGTAGCCCACGTATCCGGGAGGAGCCCCTATAATTCTCGACACTGAGAATTTGTCCATAAATTCGCTCATGTCCAAACGTATCAGCGTTTCCGGCTGTGAAAACAGATCTTCCGACAAAACGCGCACAAGCTCCGTCTTTCCGACTCCGGTAGGACCGGCGAAAATAAACGATACCGGTTTCTTTTTATAAGATACTCCGGCGCGGTTTCTCCTTACCGCGCGCGATACCGCGCGGACCGCTTCCTCCTGCCCTATAATGCGAGACGTCAAGCGTTCTTCCAACTTCTCCAGCCTGACGTATTCGTCCTCGGATATGGTAGAGGCGGGAATACCGGTCCATATCTCGATAACGTCGCACAAGTCGCTCTCCGTTAAGAGTATCCGGCCGCATTCCCTATCAAGCTCGGACAGACGCTCCGCAATACGCAGTTCTTCCGTCTTAAGTTCAGCGGAACGGTGGTATAACTCCTCAGAATCCGCTTCCTCTCCGGAGGCTATTCTTCCGTCGACTTCCTCGCGCTGAAATCTTACTAATCGTTCCTTATCGGCAAGCTCGTGCCTCTCGTTGATACATAGAGAATTGACAGATACGTGCGAGGCGGCCTCGTCGATCAAGTCGATGGCCTTATCGGGCAAAAATCTGTCCGTAATATATCGCTCGCTGAGAGAAGCGGCCGAGGCGGCGACAGAGTCCGGAATACCGACCCCATGGTATTTTTCGTAATATTCCTTTATTCCTTTCAGAATAGAAATCGTCTCTGCTACCGACGGCTCGTTTACCGTAATCGGTTGAAATCTTCTCTCAAGCGCGGAATCCTTCTCAATATGCTTGCGGTATTCTGTAAGCGTTGTCGCGCCGATAATCTGAATTTCGCCCCTTGACAGCGCCGGCTTGAGTATATTCGCCGCGTTCATGCTGCCCTCGGCTCCTCCAGTGCCCACTATATTGTGAACCTCGTCTATAACGAGAATTACGTTTCCCTTGGATTTAACATCGTTCAGAAGGCCAAGAACCCGAGATTCAAATTGTCCTCTGAACTGAGTTCCAGCTACGAGCGCCGTTAAGTCTACAAGACAAACGTCGGCGTTTTTAAGCTTATATGGAACCTTCCCCGCGGCTATACGTATTGCGAGAGCCTCCGCTATAGCGGTTTTTCCTACTCCAGGCTCTCCGATTAAGCAAGGATTGTTTTTCTGCCTTCTGCATAAAATCTGTATCGTTCTCTCGAGCTCGCGTTCGCGGCCGACGACGCAGTCGAGCTGACCTCCGCGCGCTCGCGCGGTAAGATTCTGCGTATATGTGGAAAGGTATTTGTATTCTTTTCTTTCTTCAGATTTTCTTTTTTTCTTGCCGCCGTTTTTATCCGAGGCTTTTGAAGCGTCGCCCCCGTTATCTTTAGGTTTACCGCCGAAAGCCCCCATAAGCTTTCCAATATCGAGAATTGGCGCCTTCCCTTCTCCATCGGAAGAATCCTCTGGAACAACGCCGCCGAAAATATCCTCCATAGCGTCGGGATCTCCTCCGTTTTCGAAGAATTCTTCCATTTCACTGCCAAGCTTATCGATAGTTTCCTCGTCTATTCCCGACTGTTCTATTATATCGTTTATAGGCTTTATACCAAGCTCTTTCGCGCATCGTATGCAAAGTCCCTCCTGCTTCGATTCTCCGTTTTCAAGCTTTGTTAAAAAGACCACCGCCATTCTCTTATGGCATCTGGAACACATTACCATGTATATATAACCTTTCTCAATTATTCCTAATTATAATTATCCTATAACGTTTCGTATTACTTTCGTAACGTTATATTCAGACAAAAATTTCAGCACGACAGAATTTTCCACTATATGCTCTCCAAATACGGAACCGTCCACAGCCCCAAGGGAAACGGATAGAGAGGATATCAAAAAACTAATTAAACTCGCGACCAAAAACGCTTCAAATATTCCGAATATAAGACCGGTAAGCTTGTTAGCGCCGTGAAGAAGCGGCAAATGAAACACCGTGTCGAGAAGGAACGTAACGAAAGAAAGAAGAATAAAAACTCCGACAAATATTACGGCGAACGCCGCCACGGAAGCCAGAGTCCCCGCCACGGGACTCGCTATAAAACGCGATAGAGCGGAAACATCGTCGGCGCTTCCGCTGCTAACGTCGCCAAAAGCGGAAACAAGGCTGTTCTTGTCCGAACCGTAGCGTTCAATTATCTGACCGAACCATTCCGGTATATCGGAGAGAAGCTTTTGCAAGTCAAAGGTTCCTCCGGACGCCGTATTGCCGATGATGTCGCTCTCAATTCCGGAAGATATCCATTTTACCGCGAACTTGTCGAAAAAAATTTCAGAAAGAGCCGGAGTAAACGCGTAAGCCGCAAGTAGCGCTACAACGCCCTTAACAAGTCCCATAACAGACTTAATAAGTCCGCGCCTCCACGATCCTAAAATAATAAAAACACATATCGCTATGATTACCGCGTCGATTACTATACTCATTTTAAGTTTCTCCCCTGTTACAAAATTAGATTTTCTAACTTACCGCGAGTACTTTTTATAAGATACCGGACGACCATGTATCAATTGTCAGGTATAAAACGTCTCGTCGCCTTGTCTTTAGAGCAAATTAAAAGTCCCTTTTCAGTATCGGTAATAGCGAGAATTTCTTCATCTGAATTTACCGATTCAAGCTCGCCTTCGCCAAGCTTAACAACCGAGGCGCCGTCCGTAGCGTAACCGGCCGTTTCGTCTTCCGCGCGGCATGTGGCGGCGGCTCCGGTTAATTTCATGTCGATTACTTTATCAAATATTATATTTCCCTCGTAGTCGTAAGAGTAAACGCGGCTCTCGCCTCCAATTCCCTCGGTTCGGCATACAACGATAACTCCTTGACGAGTCGCGTCAAAACAAGAAGGAGACAATCCCTCTAAGGAATTCGTCTTCACCTCGTCTCCGTCGGCAGAATAAAATCTGACGGCATCGTCGCAAATCAAAACGAAATTTCCTCCGTTTAACGCTCTGAGCGTCAC
Source organism: uncultured Eubacteriales bacterium (assembly GCA_949747515.1). GTDB lineage: Bacteria > Bacillota > Clostridia > Oscillospirales > CAG-272 > RUG11130. Next base: position 24,435 of record CATKFO010000074.1, on the reverse strand, counting down.
AGGAAAAGACATCGCTTTCTCAACCGTTTTCAACGCCTTGTCTTCCCCGGACTTATAAAACGACAACTCGTAGCCGAATCCTTCCATATTTTCTGAAACTGACGCCACTGCTATCGCGTCTCCGTCGCCGCTGACGGCTGAGGCGACTACGTATTTGTCCATATAAATCCGCATGGTTCTATTGAGGGCCTTGCCGTATACTTCCGTCACATATCTGGATTCATCGGATTCGGATGTGACGGCAAAAGCTCCTCCGTCGCTGACCGACGCTGAAATTATATTCCCGTCGCACTGCCGAGACATAACCCGCGTAAGCGAATTGTAAAGAGAATAGCTTCGCCCCCCTATATCGTAAAGAAGGAGATATTCTCCACCCGCAGCCATCGCGGGAGAAGCCATGCTTTCATTTTTCGTCGTAAGCGAAACGCCCGTTGAATCGTAAAGCGTAAATACTCCTTCGGAGTGAACGGCAAGCCCGTTCTTAAAAGAAGAGAAGGTCCCGTCCTCCGCAGACGGATATTCAATATCGGAAGCCCCCGAAGAATCCCTTATACTGTCAAGATCTCTCATCAGATAAACAAAATTATCATACGTAATATATTCGCCGTACTTCACTAACATTACGCCGAGAAAAAGAACGAACAGCAATATGAGGAAAAAACCGGCGGTACGGTATCTTTCGGAAACGCGCTTATAATATCTGTTTTCACGTATTGGAAGCTCCCCGTCCACTCGTATAGCCGCGCTCTCGAGTCGCTCGCGTTCTTTCGCCATATAACGCCCTCCTTTCCCATATTGTCTTTATAAGCCGGTCAATTATTATTTATCAAAGTCTATCTCGGCGCCGTAATTAACCCTATATAAGCATAATCCGTGAGCCGGAGCGGTACTTCCCGCAAGATTTCTGTTCCTATGTTTTAATATTTCGGACGCGTCGTCGGGAGTCTTTTTTCCCGACGCGACGTCAAGAAGCGTTCCAACCAAAATCCGCACCATATTGTATAGAAATCCGTCGGCTCTCGCGTATACGACGACTTTTCGTTCGTCCAGCCGCTCCGCCTCCAAGCGCATAAGATTTCTCGTCGTGTCGGAAACAGAGGAGCCGGACGCCATAAAAGCGGCGAAATCATGCCGTCCGATCAACTTTCCGGCAGCCTCGTTCATAAGACGTATCGCATCTGCGGTCAAACGACGTCTCAAGCAATACGCATATTTTCTCGTAAACGGATCGGGGTATTCTCCGTCGTGTATAAGATATCCGTATTCCTTCCACAGCACGCTGTATCTCGGGTGAAAATTATCAGTACATTCTAAGGCTCCCGTAACAGCTACGTCGCTTGGTAAAGCCGAGTTGATTGCGGCAGGTATCCTCTTCGTAGGAATCGGACACCACGAGTCGCCTCTCGAAACGGGATCGGCAGGCTCTACAGACGCGCAAAATCCCACGGCGTGAACGCCCGCGTCGGTACGGCTGCATCCGGTAACAGAGCACGGAAATCCCATGACCGCGGATATTGCCGACGTAAGAACCTCTTGAACGGTCGGGGCGTTAGTCTGATACTGAAACCCATGATACGCGCCGCCGTCATAGCTTATGCGCAGAAGTAATTTCATTCGTATGTCACCGATCCTCTAAAGCTCTCACAGAGAAAACCCGGGAATAAATTTATTTATTAGTATAACTCCCGCGCCCAACATAATAACTACCAAAGTAAAAATATAATCGATCGCGCCGGCTCGCAGCACGTTCATTCGGGTCCTTCCCTCGCCGCCCGTATAGCAGCGGCACTCCATTGCGGTAGCAAGATCTCCCGCCCTCCGGAACGCGGACGCAAATAGCGGTATTACAACGGGCAGCAGAGCTTTCGCCCTTTTTATCGGTCCTCCGGTGGAAAAGTCCGCACCTCTCGCTTTCTGAGCGTTCATTATCTTTTCCGTTTCCTCTATAAGCGTCGGAATAAAACGCAGCGCTATCGTCATCATCATAGAAAAATCATGAACCGGTATTTTCAGCTTCGCCAGCGGAGCGAGAAGCTGTTCCATTCCGTCCGTCAGAGAAAGCGGAGTCGTAGTATAGGTAAGAAACATACCCGTAGCGATTAAAAGCAAAACTATTCTTAGCACGATTAGCAAGGCGTTCCATATTCCCTCAAGGTAAATATGGATAAAACCGAAATTTACAAGAAGCGTCTCGCCCTTATACCAAAAAATGTTGACAAGAGTAGTAAATACTACGATAAACAGTATCGGCTTCAGTCCCTTCAGAGCTATCTTTGGAGAAATTTTGGAAACGGCAACAAGACCTGCGGTCGCAGCCGCGACAAGAACAAAAGCAAAGACGCTTTTAGCAAGAAATATCACTACGATATAAATTATCGATATAATAAGCTTTGCTCTCGGATCGAGCCTGTGAAGAATTGAATCTCCCTCGCAGTACTGACCGAACGCAATATCCATTTTCATCTGAAATTTTTACCATGCCTTCCGTGAATTTGAATCGCGTCAGGATTTGATCCCGCCGAGGATTCTTTCGGCCGCGCAGCGCACGGCGTATACGTCGCGCCCGATATCGACGCCCCTTGCCGCCAAGGACGCCGCTACTCTCGTCACCTGCGGAACGTCGAGCCCAACGCCGGTAAGTTCTTCGCTGCGGCTGAAAACTTCGGCGGGAGATCCGTCCATTATAATCGCGCCGTCGGCCATTACAACGATTCTGTCGCAGTACGCGGCCATATCCTCCATACTGTGGCTTACAACTATAATAGAGGAACCGCTGATCTCCTTGTATTCTCTAATACCGTCGAGAATAGCCCGGCGTCCTCCGGGGTCGAGTCCCGCCGCAGGTTCGTCGAGAATAAGAACCGACGGGTTCATTGCGATAACGCCCGCGAGCGCCACTCGCCTTTTCTGTCCGCCCGACAGATCGAACGGCGAGCGGTTCATCATTTCCTGAGAAACGTCCGCGAACGCCGCCGCTTCCATGCATCGCCTGCGAACCTCATCCTCGTCGAGTCCCATATTCCTCGGTCCAAAAGCAATATCGTCGTAAACTGTCTGAGCGAAAAGCTGATATTCGGGATACTGCATCACAAGCCCCGCCTTAAATCTGACGTCGCGTATGCTCGACGATTTATCCCAGATATCTTTTCCTTCTAAGAGAATTTTGCCCTCCGTCGGCTTCAGCAAGCCGTTGAGGAGCTGCATCATGGTAGATTTTCCGCTGCCCGTATGCCCTATGACTCCGGTTATTTCCCCTTTTCGAAACGCAAGCTCGATATTCTTAAGCGCGTGGGTTTCATAGGGGGTTCCCTTGCCGTAAAAATAATTTATCCCGCGCAGTTCAAACACGATCTCTTTTGACGCCGACGCCCCAATGTTTTTTTCTTTATTTATCTCTTCATTTTTACATAAAACCGAGGAATCGAAACGTCCTTTTAAAGCCTTTACGATACCGTCGGCGCACTCCTCGCAGTCGAACAGGTCGAGCGGAGCGTCTATCCCGGCCTCTTTTAAACGCCATGACAGCTCCGTAGTCTGAGGCACGTCGAGACCAGCGTTCCACAACGTCATGGGATGAGAAAAAACTTCTGACGGAGAACCGGACGACAGAACGGTTCCTCCGTTCATTACCACTATCTTGTCCGCTCTCGTCGCTTCCTCCATGTAGTGGGTTATAAGCGCTACCGTTATTCCATCGTCCCGGTTAAGTCTCTCTATGGTATTCATAACCTCTCTGCGTCCCATAGGATCAAGCATAGCCGTGCTCTCGTCGAAGATTATAACGTCTCGCTTCATGGCTATAACTCCTGCGATAGCTACCCTCTGTTTTTGTCCGCCTGAAAGCCTGTGCGGAGCGTGCCTCGCATATTTTCTCATTCCCACCGTATCGAGGGCCTCGTCTACTCTGCGGCGTATTTCCGCAGACGGAACTCCTAAATTTTCGCATCCAAACGCCACGTCTTCTTCAACTATAGTAGCGACGATTTGGTTGTCCGGATTCTGAAACACCATGCCGACCCGTCGGCGAGCGTCGAATATCTCCTCGTCCGTCACATCTTCCGCGGCGTAATCGCGCCCGCCCATTATAATCTGTCCTTTGTCAGGACTAGCCAGCATGCACATAAGCGACGCAAGCGTAGATTTTCCGCTGCCGTTGTGTCCGAGAATTACGGTGAACGACCCCTTTTCCACGGTAAAGCTTACGTCTTTCAACGCCTCGACGGGAGGCGTGATTTCATCTCCCGGATAAGTAAATGAAAGATTTTTTATTTCGATTGCGTTTTCCATATTTTCGCCCATGCCTTATCGCGATTTTTATCTTTTCAAAGCCCACCTTGCGCTCGCTCCGCTTGGCAGCGCGAGTCCGGTGTTTTTAACTATAATTCCGGTCTCGCCGGTATCGATCTCTCCACGCCTTCCGCGCTCTCCAAGAGATTTCATCAGCATATATCCCATAGTCGCGGGAGAAAGTCCGGTAGTGTAAGAATTTATGAGAAAAAACAGCGGTTCATCCGATAGAACTCTGGCGGCGAGCCCGATAAGCTCGTCCGCGCACTCCTCCAGCCGCCATACCTCGCCGCCGGGTCCTCTTCCGTAAGACGGAGGATCCATAATAACCGCGTCGTACTTCCGGCCTCGGCGTATTTCCCTTTCCACAAATTTTTTGCAGTCGTCCACAATATATCTGCAGGGAGCGTTTTCAAGGCCGGTAAGCCTCATATTTTCTTTCGCCGCCGCTACCATTCCCTTAGACGCGTCCACATGACAGACCGAAGCGCCTGCCTCCGCGCACGCTACTGTAGCGCCTCCGGTATAGGCGAACAAATTAAGTACGGACGGAACGCGGGAAGGATTTTTTTCTCGGGCCGATCTGATAATACCCGACGCCCAGTCCCAGTTGACCGCCTGCTCCGGGAATATACCCGTATGCTTAAATCCCATCGGCCTTATTTGAAAACGATATCTTCCGTATCCGATCTTCCAGGACTCCGGCATGTTTGAAACGACCCATGAGCCGCCCCCTCCGCGCCGTTTATATACTCCGTCCGCGCGCTTCCAAAGAGGATCGCGGCGTTCTCCCGTCCATATGATCTGGGGATCCGGGCGGATTAAAACGTAACCGCCCCATCTTTCAAGCCTTTCGCCGCCCTCGGCGTCTATGAGGGAATAATCCTCCCACTTATCAGAAATCCACATTTTATTAACCGTTTCTATATTAAAATATTCGCCGTCAGGTTATCTTGCCGCGCATAGTCGACGGCTTATTGTAAAACCGCCCCAGCCTTGAAGCGCCGCTGTGAGCGTGACATATGGCGAGGGCAAGCGCGTCGGCGGTATCGTCGGGAGACGGAGCCTTCCTCAGAGCAAGCATCATAGTAACCATTGTAATGACCTGTTTTTTATCCGCTCGCCCGTAGCCGACCACGGCCTGTTTGACCTGAAGAGGAGTGTATTCGAAAAGCGGAATCGAACGTCGCGTCGCTTCGAGAAGAACGACGCCTCTGGCCTCGGCCACTATTATTCCCGTCTTTTGGTTGGTGTTCCAGAATAATTCCTCAATCGACATAGCGTCCGGATTATATCTGTCGATTATCTCCGATATTTGCTCCGAGATTTCAAGCAAACGTATCTCCGTAGGAGTGTCCGCCGAGGTCCGTACGGCTCCGTAATCCACCGGCGTAAATTTGTTTTTATCGTAGTCCACGACTCCCCATCCCACGATGGCTATTCCAGGATCAATCCCGAGTATTCTCAAGGCTTCCGCCCCTTTCGCTTTCCCGCGATTAACCGCAGGCGTATGAGTTTACCTATAATTATTCATGATATTATACCACAAAAAAACGGGCAAGTCAAAACATATTTGCCAATTTTCTGCGGTTATATCGTTAACCGGACGCTTTGGGCGCCGCGCAAATATTTACGCCGAAAATTTTCAATTTACTATTGAAATGACGCGAGGCGTATATTAAAATATGTAAGCGATAATAATAAATTTGAAAAATAACCGGAGAAAGCTATGCTGAAAACTAAAATCGTATGCACTCTGGGGCCCGCCACCTCGGATATAAAAATAATCGAACAAATGGCGCTTTGCGGAATGAACGTGGCGCGCATAAATTTTTCACATGGAACGCACGAAGAGCATAAAAAAACTATAGATAAAATCAAGGCCGTTCGGGATAAGTTAAATCGCCCCGTCGCGATTATGCTCGACACCAAAGGACCGGAAATCCGCATAGGCAAATTTAAGGACGGCTGCGCCGAGCTGATCTCAGGAAAAGAATTTACGCTGACGACGGAAGAGGTAGCCGGAAACAGCGAAACGGTAAGCGTCAGTTATAAGGAGCTCCCGTCGCAAATGACTCCCGGAGACGCCGTACTGCTCGACGACGGAAGCATCGAACTTCAGGTAAAATCCGTAACGGACAAGGATATCTTGTGTACGGTTATCACCGGAGGCATGATAAAAAACGGCAAAGGAGTAAATATTCCGAACGTACACCTCAATATGCCGCATATGAGCGATAAAGACCGTTCCGACATTCTTTTCGGCATAGAAAACGACGTTGATTTTATCGCGGCTTCTTTCATGCGCTGCGCCGACGACGTTATTAACATGAGAAAATTTATAGATTATAACGGAGGACACGCCATCCGAATTATCTCAAAAATAGAGAATATAGAGGGCGTGGAAAATTTTGAGGAAATACTCGCGCTGTCAGACGGAATAATGGTAGCGAGAGGAGACATGGGCGTAGAAATTCCATTCGAAAGACTTCCGGGACTCCAGAAAAAATTTATCCGAGAGTGTTACCGCTCCGGAAAAATGGTAATAACGGCCACTCAGATGCTGGAATCCATGATAGAACATCCGGGACCTACCAGAGCCGAAATTACCGACGTTGCGAACGCGGTGTTCGACGGCACGTCCGCGGTAATGCTTTCCGGAGAAACGGCCGTGGGAAAATATCCTCTCAGGGCTATAAACGTAATGGCTAAAGTGGCCGAGCAAGCCGAAAGGGACGCTTTCTCTATGGAGGGCTCCGAGAGAAATTACGTAATGGATTCGTCGGACACTACTAACGCCATGTGCGACGCGGCGTGCACAACGGCACGCGATATCAAGGCGGACGCTATCGTGGCTCTTACCATGACCGGGCGCAGCGCGCGGAGAATGTCAAAATTCCGTCCGACCACGCCTATTGTCGCGGCGACTCCAGACGTAAAAACATATCATCAGCTCGCTATGTCGTGGGGAGTTTATCCCGTTCTGGCGCTTAACCAACCGGACTTCGACCACCTGTTCACCCACGCTATCGACTGCGCGAAACAGATCGATATCGTTTCAGAAGGAGATCGCGTTGTAATCGTGGGCGGTCTCCCCCTCGATACTCCCGGCAACACAAATATTATAAAAGTCGAAACCGTGAAATCGCGATCATAAACGATCCGCATTATATTCCTCTGCGATGAAAAGGCGATAATTATGAAACTCAAAAAACATGTTTTAATTGTCTTATCAATAATATCTCTTTTTCTCCAGCTATCGCCATACGGCGCGGTTTTAAATTTTTCTAATCCGGACGGCGAACTCTGGCGTAGCGCATACTCATATTTTAGTTCTAAGTCATTTGCATACGCAAACTTTGGTCCTCTCGTCACAGCGGTATTAACCTTCGCTCTGGTCGTCTTGACAGTAATAGGCTTATTCAAATCCGGCAAGGGGCTTAACATAGCCGTCTTGAATGCCTCCGGCTTCGCAACGGCCGCGTCAATTTTTCCGTTTATTTTGAGAATCGAGTATATAACGGCGATCGGCGTTGCGATTACGCTTTTTCTCGCCGGAGTTTTCGGAGCATGCTTTATCAGGGAAAGAAAGTAACGACAATTTAAGAAACGAGAAGTCTTACAAATAAGTTAAAAAATTAAAACGATATAATAATCCGACGATTCCTCAAGCTTTTGCATAACCGTTTACAAAAAAGACGCTGCTCCGGTTGCGTCTTTTTATAATGCGGCCGATTATTGTTTAAAATCTATAATCAGCGGGAGTTTTTTCTTTTTTCGTATAAATATCCGATCAAGCAGACAAAATAATATTTGAAATCTATGCCGTCGATACGGCGGAAGAAATGGAGAATTTTATGAAAAATAGAAAAGCAAGACTTTTGCTGATTTGCATTACGATTATCTCGCTGTTAACTCTTACTACGGTTGCGGCTCTCGCCGAAAGCTCTAATCCCGGAGTCAATATCGGTTCCGACGACGGAGACCGCGACGGAGACGGATATATTGAAGGCCGCGACGGAGATTCCGACTTGGGAGACGCGGCAAAAGACGCGGCAAACGGAGCTGGAAACGCGGTTAAAGACGCCGCAGACGGAGCCGGAGACGCGGTTAAAGACGTTTCAGACGGAGCTGGGAACGCGGTTAAAGACGTTGCAGACGGAGCCGGGGACGCGGTTAAAGACGCCGCAGACGGAGCCGGGGACGCGGCGGAAGACCTTACCGGAGGAGACAAAAATAAAGACGACGCAAAAAATACGGAAACCGGCGGAGCAAACACCGACGCGAATTCCGATAAGAAAGACGACAACAACTCAGATAAAGACGGCTGGGGTACGACAGGCCTGATCGTCGCAATTATAGTGGCGGTAGCCGTCATTGCAATAATAATCGCGCTTCTCCCGAAGAAACGTAACGATAGATAACCGCGGGAGGATACTCTGCGTGAAATTACGATGCGTGATATCATTCGCTTTGGGAGCCGCCGCGGCTACGGCCATTGGAATTGGCGGCGCTATTGCCGACCGCATTCCGTCGAACTTTTCACTCTCGGAAATTGTAAGCGTTTCCGACATTGGAAATCTTTCTGAAATCTCCAAATACGTCGATCCCGATAAGCTTGACGAGCTTGCTTCAATGTGGACGGCATATAGGGGGAATAAAGGAAATGGAATCTCCTCGTCGGAGCCCGCTTGCGAATATCTGCGTGAAAACGCGTCCAATTTGTATTCAAGAGCCGTGGAACTGTACGGAAAAGCATCGTCAGCTTTACGTGAAAAATATACGCGGTATATAAAAAACGCGGAAAACGAATATTTACCCGTATATTCGGAAACGATTCATCAGTCCGAATCAATTGAATCAGATGAATCAGACGAGGAATCGACTTCTGCTGAAGTCAAAGAATCAGCGTTCGACAGTGAAGAGGAAACTTATATCGACGATACGATGGAAAGCAGCGATATCGGAGATGATTTTGCCAAAGACGACGGCGGATCTCTTACTAAAAAAAAGCAAAAAATAAACACAGAATTAAAAGAGGAACGCTGACATATCGGCGTATCCTCTTTTTTAATAAAGAAAAACGTCGCCATAATGCGATTTAAGACGTCGGTCGGCTTTATAATTCCAAAAATCAAGCGAGCCAATCTCATATGAAAACTGAAACTTTTTAATTTAGTTATATTTGAGTTTACCAAACAAATTTTTTGTAATTGTGTGGACAACTAATCGATATTTGTGATATACTGTCAAGGACATGAACTATCGGACGTTTATAGACCGAGAGCGACGGAAGTATTGAATATATCTGAACAGAACTTTATGTAGAGCTTTACTCGCGCGTAAAAAGTCGGATAGACGCAATACTCTCCTAATAAATTTCAAATAAAAGGTATAACTGCAATTATGAAAGACTTTGAAAAATATGGCCTCGCGCCTTTCGGAGCCGTCCCTACCGAAAGACAGATGGAACATCTTAAAATGGGAAGAAAAGCGTTTTTTCACTTCGGAGTCAATACGTTTACCGACCTCGAATGGGGGAACGGAACTGAAAGAGAAAGTCAGTTTAACCCTTCCGCGCTTGACTGCCGTCAATGGATAAAAACCGTGAAGGAAGCCGGATACGAGCTTGCAATAATAACGGCTAAGCATCACGACGGATTTTGCCTTTGGCCCAGCAAATACAGCGAACATACGGTAAAAAACAGTCCGTATAAAAACGGAAATGGAGACGTGATAAAAGAGTTTACCGACGCCTGCCGTGAGTACGGAATAAAGGCCGGCGTATACATATCCCCGTGGGACAGACACAGCCCGCTTTGGGGAAGCGCGGAATACAGCGTCTTTTACCGGAATCAGCTCGAAGAACTGCTTTCAAATTACGGCAGAATCGACGAAATATGGTGGGACGGAGCCGGAAGCGGTGAAACTCCGTACGACTGGCAAAGCTGGGCCGAGACAATACGACGTCTACAGCCGCACGCCTGTATATTCGGCTCTATCGGAGCGACCCCATGGGTGGAGTGCCGCTGGGTTGGCAACGAGGAAGGCTTTGCGGGAGACGTCTGCTATGAAACCGTAAACGAAGACGCGCTGTATACGGAAACTACAGATCGCCTCAATCGCGGAGACTTCTGCGGAGAACGGTTCATTCCCGCGGAGGTAGACGTATCTATCAGACCCGGCTGGTTCTATCATGAAAATCAGCTCGCCGACGTGCGAACGCCCGCAAATCTCGTAGGCATATGGTTCGACTCCGTCGGACGCGGTCAAATGGAGCTGCTGAATTTTCCGCCGGACAGGCGCGGTCTCATACACGACGCCGACGCGGCCTCGGCCGTTGAAGCCGGACGAAGAATCCGAGCCGTACTATCTTCGAAACTGAGCGGATGCGCCGCCGAAGCGTCCTCTACCCGTCACGCCGATCTTTCCCCTTCGAACGCTCTTTCCGACGACGATTCCGTATGGGCTCCCTCCGACGGAGACAAAAAACCGATGCTCGAGCTGACTTTCCCCTCTCCCGTAACTTTCGATATGTTTTCCATTTCCGAATACGTGGAACTCGGACAGAGAATAAACGAATTTAAAGTCGAAGCGGTCGTAGACGGAGAATGGATTACTATTGCGGAAAAACAATCTATAGGATATAGGAGAGCGGAACGCTTTGCTCCCGTAACATCAGATAAAGTCCGCTTGGTAATTTCCGGTTTCGCCGCCGCGCCTATTATAAGAAATTTCGGGGTATATTCTATGCCGTCGGACACTTTCATGGAAGAGATAAAAATAAAAACTCGCCGCGATCTTGCGTCCAGTATAGAATACTCCGAAAACTCTGCCGTAATTAACTTCGGCGGAGTGTACGAATTTACCTCGGTTGACTTTTTCTCGAAAGAAAAAACGGGATATCTGCTCGAAGCGTTCGACGGCGCGTCATGGTACGAACTTCAGCGAAGCGACGTCAAACGTTCCGGGCGAATAGTCTGCTCCTTGGGCTCGGTCGGAGGATCGTATCAAATAAGACTTACGATAGACGGCGATGCGAACGAAGAACTCGACGTCCATGTGATCGGCTGACGAGCGTAAATTTTTTAATTTGATAGAATTCAGGAAAGGTATGGTAGCGCATAATGCAAAGACCCGACATAATCGACGCGGGAACCCAAAACGGCCGTCCGTTCGTACGTATTTCAAATATAGGAAACTTTTCTGTCTTCAAAACTTTTGACTGCGGTCAATGCTTTAGGTTCGACCCTACCGCTTCGTCTGACTGGCCCGACAGTCCGGACGATCGGAACGATGCCGACTGCTCCGTAAGCGGCATTGCTTTCGGAAAATGCGTGACTTTTCGGCAAAGCGGAAACGACATGACGATCTTGGGCGCGAACGAAACGGAATACGCCTCTATCTGGGAGCGATATCTGTCGCTTGATACGGATTATGGAGAAATAGACCGGATAATCACAAACGCGCTCGACGAACGCGGAAACGACGTAATGCGCCGAGCGGCCGAATCCTCGGCGGGAATACGGCTTCTTAGACAAGACCCCTGGGAAACGCTCTGTTCATTTATCGTCTCTCAGAACAATAATATACCGAGAATAAAGAAAATTATCGCCGCTCTTTGCGAAAAATACGGAGATAGGACGGAGGACGGCCTGGGATTCGCGTTTCCTACGGCACGCGCGCTAGCCGACGCCGGAGAGGAAGCGATATTCCAGCTTAAAACAGGTTTCCGCGCAAAATATATCGCCGACGCCGCGCGCCGGGTCGCCGACGGAGAACTTGATCTCGACGCGACTCTTCAATGCGAAGATTACGACGAATGCGAAAGAACGCTTATGCAAGTAAAAGGCGTAGGGCCAAAGGTAGCCGCCTGCGCGCTTCTGTTCGGGTTCGGCAAAACGGAAGCGTATCCGATAGACACATGGATGAAAAAGGTAGCGGCTAAATACTTCGACAACGGACCGGATCCCAAAAAATTCGGAAAATACGCCGGCGTCGCTCAGCAGTATCTCTTTTATATGGAACGATACCTCGGAGGACAATAAAATTTTACACTAAGGGGGACGTCTTTAATCAGGCGTCCCCTTTTTGCGTTTCAAAATTCTCTCCAGAATTTGCTTTCGGACAAAGGCAGTATTCTCCAGCTTAAATTCAACTGTATTTTTCCGGTTTTCCTGTTGAAGTCAAAGCGTTTTTGTGATATTATATATAACGTATAAATTATGATGCGATAACGTTATTTTCAAAGAAAAGGTTTTGGAATACATGAACAATAAAAAATCTATCTCTTATAAGGCTCGCGTCGCAATCGGAGCGGCGCTGTGCGCGTGTCTGTCGGCGGGAGCGGCAGCCCTGTACTACTCGGCTTATCACGGAGGTCTGTACGATAAAGATATACGCCATTACGCCTCAGGAAACGTAACGCCCGCAATAGCGTTTTCTCTTTTCGCAGTCTCCGCCGTTATTTCTATTATTACGGCTCTGTCCGTAAAGGGAGCGGTCCGTGAAGACGAGGACGTCGTTCCTACCGCGTCCGTAACCTTCGGCTCGTTTCTGACGGCGTTCTTCTTTATAGGATATTTTATAATGTCGGCGTATTCATACGAACCTCTTCCAACTTCTCCGACCTTCGGTGAAATATGCTCGTACGTCTGCCCGTTCCTCGGGCTTTTGTCCTCCGTTCCCTTTATATGCGACGCGTCCGGGAAAATCAGGCGCGCGTCTCTGCACAGAATCACAACCTTTATACCGATAGTATGGGGAGCGTTCCTCATGTTTAAATATTATTTCGACTTGGGAGAAATTCCGCTGAACGACCCGGAACTGGCGGTAACCAACGTTTCCATAGCCGCGGTTATACTTTTCTTCCTCGCCGAAAGCAGGCGCGCGCTCGTAATCTCTTCTTCCTTTAAATGCGCCGTATCCTCCTTTCTGGTCGCTTTTATCACGCTTCCCATCGCGGCGGCTCGCATAGCTCTCTGCCGCACCGACGGATTTACAACGCCTACGATCATGGAAAATATACTGCTCGCAGTCATAGGAATATTCGCGGTTATACGTATCGCCGGCGACGCCGACTCATACAAGACTCCGACATATCAGGAAAATTGCGATTTTAATATACCCGAAAACGAAACCGGCGGAGACTCAGTGAAAAACGCTGAAAATAAAGCGTGAGAAAAAGGATTTTGATATGGAAAACAATAATAACGGTATAAAGCTTACTCTCGACGGCTTTAAGTCCGCGGCCGCTCAGGCGGTTCCGACAGAGCCTGTCAAAGCCGAGGAGACTTTCGCGTCGCCGGAGTCTATGCTGACGGAAGAAGAAAAAGCGGCTGTGGACAAATTCGCCGAACAGATAGATATTACCGACAGCTCCCTGATTTTAAGCTACGGTTCCGCGGCGCAAAAGAAAATCTCAGACTTCTCCGATACGGCTCTGAGCGGCGTGAAAACAAAGGATTTCGGAGAGCTTGGCGCTATGATCACAGACCTGCTTTCAGAGCTCCGCGGAATAAACGATGAAGAAGCTAAGGGCTTTAAAGGATTGTTCAGAAGATCGAAGAATAAGATTGAAAACATGAAAATCAAATACTCGAAGGCGGAGGAAAGCGTTAATGGAATCGCCGAGGCCCTCGAGGACAGGCAGCTCGTGCTGCTCAAGGACATCGCTGTTTTCGACAACCTGTACGAAATGAATCTTACTTATCTCAAGGAAGCGACTATGTATATCGCCGCGGGTAAAAAGCGGCTCGCCCGTGAAAGAGACGTTACTCTCGCTGAAATGAAGAGCAAAGCCGAAACGTCCGGTCTTCCGGAAGACGCGCAGGCCGCGAACGACTTCGCCGAACAGTGCAACCGCTTCGAGCGAAGACTTCACGATTTGGAGCTTACGAGAACGGTTGCGATACAGACGGCTCCTCAAATCAGGCTTCTCCAAAATAACGACACTATGATGAGCGAGAAAATCCAGACCATTATTATGAACACTATCCCTCTATGGAAAAGTCAGATGGTGCTGGCGCTTGGTATCGCTCATTCCGCGGAAGCGATGGAGGCGGGGCGCAGCGTAACGGACATGACAAACGAACTGCTTCGTCAAAACGCGTCGAAGCTTCATCAGGCTACCGTCGATATAACGAGAGAGTCGGAGCGCGGCGTCGTAGATATTGAAACCTTAAAGAATACTAACGAAGAGCTTATAGCCACCCTTGACGAAGTGCGTCAAATACAGAACGAATCCGGCGCGCGCAGACGAGAAGCCGAAGCGGAGCTTGCTCGCATCGAGGCGGAGCTAAAAAGCAAGCTGCTTGACATAGGAAACGGAAAGAACGGCTGACTTGGGGGAAAAGTCCTGAAGCGAGCTTTCCAACAAGGATCAGAAAAAAGAAAGGAACTCCCGAAAAAATGAAAAAAAGCAGTATATTAAGGAGCCTCTCGTTTATGCTTATCGCCGTCTTCATCGTATGCGCGGCAATACCTGTCCTCGCATACCCGAAGTCAAGCAATTATACCTACGACGGAACGGGAACTCTTTCGGAAGAAGAACTGTCCTCCATAGCCGATTCTTCGGCAAAGCTAAGCGAAAAAAAAGGCGCGAGAGTCGCCGTATGCATAGTGAATTCCGTGGTTCAGGTAGGCGGCGAAAGCGGCGCTTCAAATCTTGAAACGGCTGTAAAAGACTACGCTCGGGCCGTATTCAAAGAGTGGAAGATAGGAAACGGGGTTCTTCTTCTTATTTCTAAAGAGGACAAGGTGTACTGGGCGGTACAAAGCAATTCTCTGACGAAAACTCTGACCGATGAAAAGTTAAAAAGTATTCTCAGCGAAAAGCTTGACGACAGCTTCGACGGGAACCTGGCCGAAGGCGTCGTAGGAACTGCAAAGGCTCTCGATGAATTTTTGACCTCCGCTCTGCCTGACGTGAAAGCTGAAAAATCAATTTTGTCAAAGATATTCGGAATAATCCTCAAAATAATTCTCGCCATAGCCATACTTCTTATAGCCGGATACGTCGCTCTTATAATACTCGAACGCCGCGCCCTCGAAAAGAGAAGAAGATATATGGAAGCCCGCAGACGGGAAATGGCGGCTCGAGGAAGAAACAGAGGAAGAAGGACGAATCAGAACAGACTTCCACGACCAAACGAAACCGTTAGAAGATCGGAAAACGGAAGGTATATTGAATACGCCAGCGTGTACGATCCTAACCCCAGAAGCGATTCTCCGAGACAGCTTCCGCCCGCGTCTTCCGGCAGACGGCAAGGGGATCCGATGAACGACAGCACAGTCGCGTTTCCTATGGTAAACCGCGGAGGATCCAAGGGAAACAAACGTGAAATAACCGGAGATCAGTCCGGTCAATACGGAAATAGACAAAACATTTACAAATAAAACGCTATAATATCTTGCGGGCTGCGCCGTCCGGCTTGTTCGGCGCGGCTCTTTTACTCAGAAAGGCTGTGACATATGACATCCATCGCTGCAAACGGACTCGGATTTAAGGTGGGAGTCAATACCATCTTGTCGGGAGTGACCTTCTCTCTTGAAGAAGGAGATCGCCTCGGAATAGTCGGAGTTAACGGAAGCGGCAAATCAACGCTTCTTCGGCTGCTGACCGGCGAATACGAAGCCGACGAGGGCGAAGTATTTATTTCAAAAAATTATACCATAGGTATTCTTCACCAAGACGACGCTTTCAACATCGCCGACGGAGCCGGAAACACCGTCTTGGAGCAGATGTACGCCGCGTTTCCGGAACTGCTCGCCGACGAAAGACGAATAGCAGAGATTGAATTTCTTATGAAAAACGAGGACGATACGGACGCTCTTACGAGGCTCAGCGGAGAACTTAACGCTGTAAACGAACGATACGCGTCGGAAGGAGGCCTTTACTTCCGGTCAAAATGCTCAAGCATGCTGAAAGCGTTAGGTTTCGGCGAAGAATATCACGCGCTGCCTATTTCCGGTATGAGCGGAGGACAGCGCACTCGTATAGCGCTCGCCCGTCTTTTGGCTAGAGAACCCGACGTAATGCTCCTTGACGAGCCGACAAACCATCTGGACTCGGATACGATGATATGGCTTGAGGAACATCTGTCCGGATATAAAAAAACCGTGATCGCCGTCTCCCACGACAGACTCTTTCTCGATCGAGTCACAAACAAAACTCTCGACGTTGAAAATAACACGGCTAAGCTTTATCGCTGTCCTTATTCTGAATTCGTAAAAGAAAAAGAGAGGGAGAGAGAAATAGCTGAAAAAAAATACGAGCTTCAGCAAAAAGAAATCGCTCGTCTCGAGGCATATATTGAAAACCAGAGGCGCTGGAACAGAGAGAGAAATATTATAGCCGCCGAAAGTCGTGAAAAGGCTATCGCAAGGATGGAGAAAGTCGAAAAGCCTAAAAAGGCGCCTAAATCTATCGACTTTTCTATATCTTCTTCGGGCGAAAGCGGAAACGACGTTATCGAAGTAAAGGGATTGTCGGTCCGTTTTCCAGGAAAAACATTGTTCTCCGACCTATCGTTTCTTTTGAAAAAAGGAGAGCGTATGTTCATTACCGGTCCAAACGGATGCGGAAAGTCCACTTTGATTAAGGTTCTTATGGGTAATCTTCCTCCGTCCGCGGGAAAGGTTAAGTACGGATATAACGTCAACGTGGGATACTACGCGCAGGAAAACCAAAATCTTACTGAAACGAACACTGCGCTCGACGAGCTTTGGAACGCTCATCCGGCTCTGACTCAAACTGAAATACGCAATACGTTGGCTCTGTTCCGTTTCTGCGGAGACGATATTGAAAAAAAAGTGTCCGTTCTCAGCGGGGGCGAACGCGCCAGATTAACTCTCGCTAAGCTGATTCTTTCAAAGGTAAATTTACTTATCCTGGACGAACCTACGAACCACCTTGACATCGGCTCCCGAGAAGCGCTCGAAAACGCGCTGCTTTCATTCGACGGAACTGTTATCGCGGTTTCACACGACAGATATTTCGTTAAAAAGCTGGCGACTGAATTTTTATCACTTAACCCAGAGCCTGGAGAATGTCGAGTATATCACGGAAGCTACGACGGATTTATACGAGGAGCGGCAAATAAAAAAGCCGTTGAAACGGAATCCGCCGCGCCCGTCTCCTCGTCAAAAGAAGAGTATCTGAAAAGAAAAGCCGAAGCGGCCGAACGGAGACGAGCCGAAAGAAGGCTTGAAGCTATCGCTAAAGAATGTGAAAAACTCGAAACAGAGCTTATTGAAATTGAAGACGAAATGTTTGGAGAAGCCGCGGCAGACTGGAAAGCCGCGGCGGAACTGGCGGATAAAAAGACTATAGCCGAAGACAGACTTATGCAGCTATACGAAGAAGAAGAATCGCTGCGAGCGTTTCTCGGAGCACAATAAAATACGGTATCTCTCGGAGGCTTAAATTTGATTGATCTTTTAAATATGCAGAAGCAGTTTATTTCTTCGCATCTTAGCGAAGGAGATACCGCCGTTGACTTTACCATGGGAAACGGCTACGATACCGTTTTTCTCTCGCGCTCTGTTGGGAAGGAAGGACGCGTAACGGCTTTCGATATACAGCCGTCGGCCCTCCTAAGCGCGTCTAAAAATCTGAGAAGCTGCGGCTGCCCGGAAAACTGGAGGCTCGTATGCGCTTCGCATGAAAGAGCTCCGGAGTTTGTTCGAGACAAGATAAAGGCCGGCATGTTCAATCTCGGATACCTGCCCGGGTCTGGAAATAAGAGCGTAACGACTTCTCGCGTCACCACGCTTGCCGCCGTAAAAAACGCTATAGAAATGTTGGATGAAGACGCGGTTTTAACTACGGCGGTATATCCGGGACATCCCGAGGGACGGGCGGAAGGAGAATTGCTTACGAATTTTCTCGCCTCCCTCTCAAGGTTCAGATATTCGGTTTCTGAAATACGCATGGCGAACTCGCCGGACAGTCCCTTCTTTTTCGCAATAGAAACTCCAAAGAAAAAATAACGACGGATCGGAGGCGAGGAACCATGAACGGCGGCAGAGTCGGAAACAATAACGTTCGCGGAACTTCAAGGCGAAGCGAAAAACCTGACGAGCATAGCTTCTCAAATATGTACGGCGCTCCCAGCCGCGCGCGCAGTTCAAGGCCTCCCGCCGATCCGCGAACAACGCGGACAAATGGAAGAGGACGAGAAAGTTATCCTTATAACGAAAATTATAGATATCAAAGAAATAACAAAGGGCGGCCGCGCGCCGAGTACGGCCGCGGATTCGGTTCGTCTGATTCGGTTCGCTCAAACGGATACGGGTATGGATACGACCGATCGACTTATGCGGCTTACGGAAGAGGCGCGAACAGTCCAAGTCGGAATCAAATTGAATACGAACGAAGACGTATTGAATATGAACGAAGACGAAGAGAAGAAGCGAGAAAAATAGCCGAATACAAGCGCAGGCGAGCCGCAATGGAGCGGGAACGCCGACGTATAGAGCAAAAGCTAAAAGCCGAGCGAAAACGGAGACGAAAAAAAGCCCGAAAAATATTCCGCGGCCGCGCGATTATATGTCTGTGCATATTTATTCTTCTATTTTCGCTTACCGCGGGAGCTTTCTCCATACACTTTTTCATGTCTCCGGACGAAAAATCCGGGAGTAAAATCGAATACTTGTACGGAGGCGTAAAAAAACGGGAAACGGACGGCTCTCTCGCCGTGATAAACGGAGAAACTTACCTATGCTTCAACGATATAGCGGATTATCTCTCTATGGCGGTAATGGGAGACAAAAACGGAATGAAATTTATCTTTCACCGGGATGAAGAGAGCGTATCCGATAATACGTCGGAAGAAAGTCTGGAATTTAAGGTCGGAAGCCGAACGGCGGATGTTTGCGGAAAACAGGTTCTAATGAACGGAGAATGTGTTCTGCGCGACGAGAGCGCATGGATTCCGGTTTCATTCGCGAAGGAATATCTAAGAGGACTTTCGATTACAGAAGAAAAAAACACTGTGTCCGTAGCCCGGGTCGTCGACGAAGAAAAAACGGTTGGAAAGGATATCGTATACAGAGAAGCGTCATTGTCGCTTAGGGGAGACGACGCTCTTCCATCGATATCCGGAGAAGAGAAAGGAAACAAAGTTACGTTTTCCACAGATATGTCGGATTATGAAAAATATATGGCTCCTGAAGACGATTCGGAATATCTCGTTCTCGTTTCCTCATCGTCTCCTCTCGATAAAACGTACGAGCCGGGAGATTTAACCGGAATCGCGAACACGCGTCAGGACGGAAGGGAAACTCAAAGACTCCGTCTTTACGCAGCGAAAGCCCTTGAAGCTATGTTTATTGAAATGCAGGCGGCGGGATACGGAGACGTGACCGTGACCAGCGGTTATAGATCGTACGATTATCAGTCTGAACTGTTTGAATCGTACGTAAATAACGAAATATCGGCCGACTCCACGCTTACAAGAGAAGCGGCGGAAGCGAAGGTAGCTCTGTATTCTTCGCCTCCCGGCGCAAGCGAGCATCAAAGCGGTTTGTGCGCCGATATGCACAATTTGTCCTCCGCGGACGCGTCCTTCTCAGAAACCGAGGCGTACGCCTGGCTTCGTGAAAACGCGTGGAAATTCGGATTTATCCTCCGATATCCGGAAAACAAAACGGACGCGACAGGCATTACCTTCGAGCCTTGGCACTGGAGATACGTAGGCCGCGACGCCGCCCTCGAAATATACGGCTCCGCCATATGCCTTGAGGAATACGCGGCGGCGAAAGCAAATAACGAATAATAAAAGCCTTACTCTATTATTGCTTTGCATAAAAATCGAAAGGAGCTCGCATGATAAAGATAAGACGCGCGGAAAATCGAGATATAAAGCGCATAAAAGATCTTCTTTTGCAGGTCGAATTAACTCACTATAAAGGGCGGCCGGATATTTTTCGCGAAGGAAAAATAAAATATGGCGACGAAGAGATAAAAACTATATTGTCAGACGAGAACCGTCCGGTTTTCGCGGCGGTCGACGACCATGACACGCTCGTTGGTTACGCCTTTTGCATCATAAAGAAAACTCGAAACGACAACGTTTTGCGCGACCGCACTACTCTCTATGTCGACGACTTATGCGTCGACGAAGCTTCGCGTGGAAAACGCATAGGAACAGCCCTTCTCGATTACGTGTCCGATTACGCGCGCTCCGTTTCCTGCGAAAGCGTAACGCTGAACGTTTGGGCCTGCAACGAGCCCGCCATAGGTTTTTACAAAGCTTACGGCATGAAAGAACAAAAAATCGGGATGGAACTCTCTCTATAATTTTAGTGAATCTCCCGAAATACATATTATAAGCTGCGTAAGCAGAAAGGATGAACGCTATGCTAGACTTTATTTCAAAAAAACACGACGCTCGTTCCTTTTCAGTATGCCCTGAAAATTTCACCGGCGAAAAAGGAGGAGGAGGAAGAGCGACTGAAGGAACCGGTTTGGAATGCGCGCGCGAGCTTGGGGTAGGCTGGAAGATATCTCCTTCCGTAGACGTTCCCGCCAGAGGGACCCTCACGCTTGCCGACGTAAAAGGCTCCGGAGCCATAAAGCACATCTGGATCACCGGAATGCTCAACGCGGTGCGCAGAATTATTATTAGAATATATTGGGATGGCAGTGAAACGCCTTCCGTTGAAGTTCCCCTCGGAGATTTCTTCGCCAACGCTTCATACGACGAATACAGACAGCTTTCCAGTCTCGCCGTATGCTGCAATCCCAAAGAAGGACTGAACTGCTATTGGACCATGCCGTACCGAAAAGGCTTTAAAATTACTTTGGAAAACCTTACGGACGAGGATTCGCGCACATATTATCAAATCGACTGCGAGGAAAGAAAAGTCGAAGACGACGAGCTTTATTTCCACGCGCAGTTCCGACGGTCCAATCCTTTGGAATATAAAAAGGCGCACACCCTGCTCGACGGTATATCGGGTAAGGGACAATACGTAGGAACATACCTTTACTGGGGCGTCAACAACAACGGATGGTGGGGAGAAGGAGAGATCAAATTTTATCTTGACGGCGACGACGAATACCCCACCATATGCGGCACGGGAACGGAGGACTACTTCTGCGGCTCTCATAATTTCGACGTCGACGGTAAGTACAAAGAATTTTCAACGCCGTATTCGGGACTTTACAAAATCGACTACACCGACGGGACGTACAAATCGAATCGCAGGTTTGGAATGTACCGCTGGCATATTACGGATCCCATATACTTTGACAGCGATATCCGCGTGACTATACAAGCGCTCGGCTGGAGACCAGATCTCACCTACAAGCCTCTGTGCGACGATATTTCATCGGTGTCGTATTGGTATTCGGACACTCTGTCCGATAAATACCCTTCCCTTCCTGAACGAGAATTTTTAGAGCTGATATAAAAATATTATCCACATAATTCCCGAGCAGTTTTTAACCTGCTTGGGGATTTTTTGTTATAAGAAAAAATAGCAAGCAGGCTATTCAAAAGTCTCCGATTGTATTATTTATCTTCGATTTTCGTATTCATTTTTGATTTTCCAATAATATAATTTGAACTCTGTATTGACAATTCTCACAACCATGTAGTATTATTTAAGTAGCGACAAAATCGTTATTACAAAAAAGGAGAATAATTATGAAAAAAAGAACCAGTCGCATAATGGCAACCGCCGTTACGGCTCTGCTCGCCGTATCGTCCTTCCTTCCAGCGTCAGTTTCAGCGGACGCGTGGAACCCGGCGGGCGGATGCACGATCAATACGCAGATCAAAAAAGCTAATCCTGCAAACGTAGCAAAGGACGGCGTTATCGGTGACGGCGAGTACACGGAAATCGCTATCAACAGAGACGCTACTTCTACCGATTGTCTTCTCTCGTGGGACTCCGGAAAATCCGAGCTGATGGAATCCGCCGAACAGTTCCTGCAGAACGTGCATTTCTACGTATCATGGGATGATGTCAACGGAGTTAACTTTGCCGTTCAGGCGACCCTGCTTGAGACTCCCGTAAACCCGTCTCCCATGCCGGATAACGACTACTATGGCGCAGGCGGAACATTCCCTGGAGACGAATTTCTGTTCCAATTCGGTACTTTCGTCAGTACCTACACTCCTAAAGGCACAACTAATAAATATGGAATGCCCGAATTTGACACGGCTATATATCGCGGCATCTCTAAAAACACCGAAACCGGCGAGATTTTGATCGGTCACTATGGCGTTCACGGTTTGACTGGAAGCATTAACCTTGTAGAAGGTCAAAATTATACCGTAGCTATCAACGGCAACACCGTAACATACGAAATTTCTTATCCTCTCGCTTCAGTAGTTGAAGGCGGCGCAGTTACCGACGGAACCGAGCTGTGGTTCACCATGTCGACTACGGGCGGAAGCCAGGGAAAATTCCATGAAGAAGGAACTACCGCTTGCTACTGCGTATCGATTGGAGATACCGGATATATGTCGAGCAAAAATGCCGGCGATAAACTTCAGCCTGCAAAAGGAACCTTCTCAACCGAAGTAATTCCCGGAGGCAACGGCGGATCTACCGGAGATGATTCTACCGGGGGCTCGACTGGCGGCGGATCTACCGGCGGCGGTTCGACTACCGACGGTAATACCAACGGCGGAACTACAGGCGGCGCTACTAATCCCGGCGTAAATCCTAACCCGACGAATCCTTCAAACAATACGACAAATACCAACAACCCGAAGACCGGCGACGCGGCCGTAGTACTGGCTGCAGTTTCCGCTCTCTCCGCTTGCGGTGCTGTGGTAATCCGTAAAAAAAGAAAATAAAATAGATTGCTAAACGCTCTCAGCGCGTAGAATCATTTGTTCTGCTGGAGCTCGACGCATAAAAACATTAATAAAAGGCTTTTTCGTACCGTTTCCACCGTGAATTTCGGACTCGGCGGAAAAAGCCTTTTATGTTTAATCGCTTTCTGAACAAAAATCGCGCTAAAAACGAACGTTTATAATTTACGTCTAAAAATGAAAGGAGCTTTATATGAAAAAATTATTGGCTATCATTTTGTCGGCTATTATGATTTTTTCTATAATTTCCACCGCAGTTTCAGCCACAGCATGGAACCCGAACGGCGGATGTGAAATTAAGACTCAAATAAAAAAAGCCGACCCAGCGAACGTTATTAAGGACGGAAAAATCGGAAAAAACGAGTATTCTGAAATAGCGATTAACAGAGATCCTGAAAAAACAGACTGTCTTCTCTCATGGGATACAGGTAAAGACGAGCTTTTAAAGTCATCGGAAGAATTTCTTAAAAACGTTCATTTTTACATTTCATGGGATGAAACTCACGGTCTCAATTTTGCAATTCAGGCAACTCTTCTTGAAACTCCGGAAAATAAGTCTCCTCAACCTGACAATAACTACTACGAGGAAGGCGGAGAATTTCCCGGAGACGAATTCCTGTTCCAGTTTGGTTCTATGTTCACCACGTTTACTCCCAATGGAAAGATAGATAAAAAAACCGGCATGCCCCAGTTTGACACGACGTTATACCGCGGCATTTCCAAAAACACGGAAACCGGCGAACTTTTGATCGGTCATTACGGAAAACATGGCCTAACAGGAGCCATTGATTTCAAGGCTGAAACAGACTATAACGTCTTTATTGATGGAAAAACGATAACATATGAAATATCATACCCTCTCGCTTCCATCATTCCTGCTGAAAAAATAAACGGCGCGTCTCCCGTCGATGGAACTGAGCTGTGGTTTACCATGTCCACTACAGGCGGAAGCCAAGGCGTGTTTCATAAGGATAACGATACATTCTGCTACTGCGTATCTATAGGCGATACCGGTTACATGGCGGACAAAAAAGCGGGAGATAAGCTCTGCCCGGCTATGGGAACCTTCTCAAATGAAGAAGTAAAAAATGAAAACGATACCCCGGATATTCCAGACACTCCTGATAAGCCAGACATTCCCGATACTCCTGATAAGCCAGACAAACCAGATTCTCCTAAAAATCCGTTTACAGATTTAGTAGAAGGATCGTTCTACTATGATCCGGTGCTGTGGGCCGTAGGAAAGAAAATAACGGATGGAACAACGCCAACTACGTTCGAGCCGGAAAAGACATGCACGAGAGGTCAGATAGTA
>CATKFO010000073.1 GCA_949747515.1 uncultured Eubacteriales bacterium | reverse complement strand
TGATTCTAGACTTTTCTTCGGAGGGAAGACTGCTTACGTATCCGAGCAGGTATTCGTTCAGCTCGTCTACCGGAATTCCTCCGAGAACTGATTCCATTTCTTCTTTTGTTTGTCCGTCGGCTCCGTTTGCGGTCATAGCGAGTGCGAGAGTAACGGAAAGCGGAGAAACAAGAACGTTTTCATTCATATCGGATTTGTATGTCTCTTTGAACAGATCGACGTATGATTTAATCATTGAGTCGCTGAAATTGCTGCTCGGCGCCTTGCTTTGGACGGATTCGGATTCGATTCCGCTCATTAAGTCTTCGGCCTGTACGGTTCTTCCGCATCCAGTCATATTTGCAGCGGACGAAATAATACAAAAGACGAGCAAAGACAGAGCGATAATTTTCTTGCTTGCAGTTTTCATATTGCCCTCCTACTTTAAAATAATATCAAGTAAATTTTTTAGCGAATTCATACTGCTTTCCGGGATTCGGAAGGATTTATCAGCCGAGACGTCGTATAAGAAATCATCCTTTATTAAATACGACTGCTTGGAGGAATCGTCGTAAACGGAGACGCAAATTTCAGGCGATGTAAAATAATCGTTAGATATATCCGCTTTGTTTTCGTTGGAAGCGATTTCGTCTATGGTGGAAATAATGCTTCGGACAGTCGATATCTCCGTTATGCATTTGTTCTCCGAACCGTCAGAAAATAAAACGTCTATCTGTTTATGAGACGGCGCCGCCTTTGGACCGTACGTACATTGTTGTTCGTCCAATTTTGGGTTTGAATTAGGACTTCCGGGACCGAGATTTTTTTCATCGCAATCAAGCGAATTCGGATCGTCAGATTTTTCCGATAAGCCTGCCGAGGCTTCTTCAAGCATACGATAGTCGAACGCAGACTTTAAATTCATGCGGGTCGAGTCGTATACGTATGGGACGGAAGCCGCCACGGATATAATACCGCAGAGAATTAAAGGAGCGCCTACCGAAACCAGAGCGTTTCTACGTCGTCTTTTTTTTCTCAGTATTTCGCCGCTTCTGAGGTATACTTCGGCTTTCCTCTCTTCAAAATTTCTCATAAAATCCACTCACCGTCCTTCGATAGTATGGCGCGAAGAGACGCTTTTGCACGGTATAGAAGATTATCGATCTGTTTTCTGTTCTTTTTCATTACTTTGGCCGCCTCGTCATACGAGAGTTCTTCAAAATATATCAAGTGTATTGCCGCGCGCATATCGTCTCCGAGGCCGTCGAGAGCTTTGCTTAACGCGGCTTTGCGTTCGTCCGCGATAATATGCTCTTCAAGCGACAAACGCTCGGCGGCCTCGCCTTCCGCGTGAGAGATATCTACCATTGAGAATCTGTTTCGACGCTTTATGTAATTGAGGGCGCGGCTTCTCGCAAGCATAAACAGATATGTTTTCAGCGTGAATTTGAAATTGTATCTGTTTTTGTGAACGATAAGATCGGAGAACACGTCTATGGCGATGTCCTCGGCGGCTGCGGTGTCTCGAACGTAACGATCGATGAAAAAAATCAGATTGTCGAAATAAGTCTTCATAATTTCGTCAAAAGCGGTCTCGTCGCCATCAAGATAACGGCGGTAGCTACTTGCACCGTTGTCCATGCGATTCCTCCTGACTGAAAAGATTCCGTCGAATCCTTTCACTTATTTATACAATTGAAAATAAAAAAATCCTTACAAGTTTACAAAAAAATTCTTTAAATTTATCGAGGGCCTGACGGTTCATAACGGCATGCTCGATTTCTTATATAAACAAAAATATAATACGGTATTAGTATATCATATTATTGCGGAAATAAAAATGCAGTCGGCAAAATTTGTCGGCTGCGATTCGGCGGCTACGTTATTTTTTCGAGCCGTTCTTTATATTAAGTTTTTTCGCGGAGGATGAAAGAGCTTCATAAGTATTTTCACACTTTTCAGTAATTACAAGTTCAAGGAGACTCGAGAGAATCGTTCCTATTTCCGCCCCCTCCGCTCCGGTTATGAGTCGTATGTCGGAACCTCTGATATTAAGCTCCGAGACCTTGACGCATGGAGACGGAGAGCTTTCAATTATACTTTCGTATTCCTTTTTAAACGACGGCGCGTTATTACCATATCCTAAAGCCTCCGCGTACTCCGCGATGAGAATTATGTCTTCGCGGGACAGTCTGCCCATCATTCTTTTTATATCGGCCTTATTTTGCGGGAGTCCGTATGTTCGGACGAAATTCATTTCACTTTCGAGAGCAGCTATGTGAAGAGACTCTTTTTTGGAAGCCTTAAGAGCTCGGCAGACTTCGGACGCGTCTCCTTGACATAGACTGATTAGGTACGCTATGCGGCAGTCGCTGTTTTTCGGCAGAAAGCAAATATTGTCTGCGGCGGCCGCAAACGTTTGGAAGGGAATAATTCCACGGAAGCATCGCTCAATAACTTCGCCGTATTCGGCGAAAACGCGTCCGGCTCCATCTCCGCATATAAGACGGCGAAGTTCTGAATATATCCGCTCGGAGGATATCCCGTCGAGAAGACCGCTCTGACTTTTTACCGCCTCGGCCGTATCGGCCGCAATTTCAAAATCAAGAACTGATGCGAATCGGAGCGCGCGCAATATTCGTAGTCCGTCCTCGTTAAACCTCTTTTCAGGCTCTCCTACGCAAGAGACAATACGTTCGCGCAAGTGACGTATACCTCCGAAGGGGTCGTAAAGACCGCGTTCAAGACTGTACGCCATTGCGTTTACGGTAAAATCCCTTCGAGAAAGGTCGTCCTCTATTTTATCGGTAAAGGCGACGGACGAGGGTCTCCGGTTGTCTTTATATTCTCCGTCTACGCGGTATGTGGTTACTTCTACAGGCTCGCCGTCTGATATAACGGTTAACGTTCCGTGTTTTAGTCCTGTTTCAACGACGCGGAAATCTTTGAATATTTCAAGGGTTTCGCTTGGAAGCGCGTCCGTCGTAACGTCGTAATCGTGAGGTTTAACTCCGAGCGCGGCGTCTCTTACGCAACCTCCTACGAGATACGCGCTGTGTCCCGACGATTCAATACGTCTTATTACTTTACAAATATTTTCGGGCGCGTTCATGGTCATTCCAAGCCTCTCCTTTTCGCAAGTTATAGGTTTAATCTAATTTTGGTCTGGAAAACGGAGGGTTTCATACGTTCCGTCGCGACCGGCCGTCGTGTTTTGAAATATTTCGCAAGCCTCGGCAAGACAAACGGAAGTGTCGTTGACAGACGGGCTGTAATGCGTAAGCCATAACCGGCCTACCTCCGCGTCCCTTGCGATATATGCCGCTTCAGCCGCCGTCATATGTCTGGATTTAAGCGCGCGCGCCGTTTTATCTGAAGCGAACATACTCTCGCATATAAGAAGATCGGATCGAAATACTGCCGACGATATACTTTCGGACGGACGCGAATCCGTAACGAAGCTTACGTCGAGTCCCTTTCGCGGAGGTCCCAGCACGTCGTCCGGAAGAAAGCCGCCCGCGGCTTCTCCGCGTTGAAGCTTTCCCCATAATTCGACCGGTATCCCGGCTGCTTTTGCTTTATTAGGATCAAATTTTCCGGCTCGCGGAATAGAAATACGATATCCGAGGCATGGCGTCGTATGAAACAATGGAAAAGCCTTGACGTCGAACAGCGTTATAGGATCGATATGGGAAGGCGGCGAGTAAAAAGGTTCCTTCTCATCTTCGACCTTTTTTGGTTCGCGTTTGTTATCAGAAAATAACTCCTTCGGCAGACTTCCTCCATCTTGGCTGAATTCATAGGTTACTACTTCAAAAGGAAGTCCCCGCGCGATTATGCATAAGGATTCTACCACGCGGGCAAGTCCTGGCGGACCTGCGATAATCACCGGGCCGACGCGTCCTTCGTTGCCCATAGAAAGAAGCATTCCGGGCAGGCCGCTTATGTGATCCGCATGAAAATGGGTGATTAAAATAATTCCGATGCGGCTGAAGGTAAAACCTGCTTTTTTGAGCGCTATTTGCGTGCCCTCTCCGCAGTCGATAACTATAGACGCTCCACAGTAGCGAAGCAGCGCTGAGGAAAGGTGGCGTTCCGGTTTTGGGATTGATCCTCCGGAGCCCATGAGACAAACGTCGAGCACGTAAATACCTCCTTATGTTCCGTATTAAAGTAAATTTTGCGCGAGATAATAAAACTAAATTTAAAAATATTCGATAGCGTATCGCCGGAAAATAGCTTACGCAGGATTTGTAAATCCGTGGAAAAGCCGCCGCTTTAAAAGACGGATAGGCTTCCGCCTAGCCTCGGCTGCGTATGTTTTCCGAGTTATAGTTGTTTTTATTTGCGTCTGTTTGGATATACAAACGTCACATTTCGGTTATGTTTTCCCAATTTGCTTTAATCTCTTTTAGATAATCCTTTGGCGTTTTTCCGGTAATTTTCCTAAACGCTTTATAAAAACCCGAGCTGCTGGTGAATCCGCTGGCGTACGCGGCGTCGAGAATATTGCATTTGCTTTCAAGCAGCAGCTTAACCGTGTTTTCTACTCTGCATTTAAGAATATAATCGTTTACGCTTATTCCGTTATACTTTCTGAACACCTTGAAAAAGTGACTTCTGCTCATATGAGCGGCGTCGGCAAGTTCGTCTATACTTAGGTCGCCTGAAATATTCGAGCGTATCATGTTCAGCACGTACGTCATACCCACGGAATGATCCGTAGAAGATATATTTCGTTTTTCTCCCGTTGAATCGTAATCAAAATTATATAAGGGAGAGTCGATTTTGTCGTTCCAAGGGCCGACTATATTTATTCCGAGATCCATTCCGAAAGCGCGTATTATCTGTGAAAAACCGCACATCATAAGTCCGCGTATCATATCGCCGGCCATAGGTTTGGCGGCCGCTAACTCTTCCTTGACTCTTGTAAACACGGCTGTTATTTCGTCTACCGCCGGGTTTGAATGAAAAAGAACGGTATTTTCCTTGGTAGATTCCATCATAAAAAGATTTATACAAGGAGTACCATAGAGGAATATAGGAAGAAATTCGTATATATCGCAGGTAAAAAGCTTCTCCGGCCTGATTTCTTCAAAATGTCGGATTGTCCCCGGACGGAGTATAATTATGTCGCCTTTTTTTACATCGTACAGATTTTTTCCTATTTCCCACAAAGCTTCGCCGTCGGTTATTATTGCTAATTTCGGCACGGGATAAATAAAATTCATTGACTTTGTGGACGTCGCGTTAAAAGTATTAGTTTGAAAACGAAATATAATATTTCCGTCCTTTTCCTGTACCATAAATCCCGAGCTTTGCTTTTCATCCGGCGTTGCGCCGTTATATTCGTCCAAAACAGATTCCTCCGTAATACCGTTGCAGTCGGTTGATTGTCTATATATATTTATATCATATTGTATCATAAATGTGTCGGAATATCTACGGTTAACACAAAATAAAAACAATATTTTTTCGACATAATACCGGGAACATATCGTATTATTTGACATACTGAGATCTTTATGGTATTATATTACGGTAATCGCATAATATCTATTACCGCCGAGCGGGATTTAGAGTTATTTTACGGAATATATGAGGTATATAAATGGAAGAAAAAAAGAGAAGGGGAGGAATTCTCGGATGCGCCGCGCTGATGAGTATAATAGTGCTTTTTTCAAAGGCTCTCGGACTGCTGCGCGACGTTCTCGTCGCGAATTTCTTTGGCACGGGAGTCGAGGCTACGGCGTACGACGTGGCGTCCAGTCTGCCTATAACAATATTTGATCTTGTAATAGGCGGAGTGGTTTCATCAGCGTTTATCCCCGTATTTAATTCGACAATGGTCAAAAAGGGAAAAAAGGAAGCGTTTTCATTCGCGTCTTCTTATATAAATTTCATAGTCGCGGTATGTTCGCTTATCGCCGTGGCGGGATTACTATTCGCGCCGGCTCTCGTACGTCTTCAGGCTCCTCAGGCGTCCGCCGAGGTTGCGTCTCTTGCGGAAACGCTTACAAGGATTATGTTCCCCATGATAATATTCACGGGTCTTGCTTTCTCTTTTGTAGGTATACTTCAATCGTTAGGGGAATTTAATATACCGGCGCTTATCAGCCTTGTGTCAAACGCGATAATGGTGGGATACTTATTTTCTCTTAAAGTTACCGACTTGTCGACGAGGACGGCCGTTATTGGGCTTGCCGCGGCGATGCTTGCGGGATGGGCCGCTCAAGCTTTTATACAAATACCGAAAATGCGTTCTCTCGGATTCGAATACAAGCTTCGATCTCCTGTCGTCAGTCCGCCTCTTCTTAAAGCGGCGAAAAGCGCGGCGCCGATTCTTATTGGAACGTGGACTACTCCTCTTTGCACTCTGATTAACAAGCGAGCCGCGTCCGGTATAGAGGGAGGAATTACAGCTCTCGGATATTCAAACCGCCTTTATATTGTAATCGTAGGAGTTTTCTCATTTGTAGCGACGAACTTGCTTTTCCCGTATTTTTCTCGCGCCGAGGCGGAGGGCGATCGAGAGGGAGCGCAAAAAATGATCCGCGCCTCTGTAAAAACTCTTGTATATATTATAGCTCCTATTGCGGTGGGCCTTATTTGCCTTTCCGTCCCTTTTACGTCTTTGGTGTACGAGAGAGGAGAGTTTGTTCATTCGGACACGATACTAACGGCGTCGGCTCTGTCTAGGTATGCCGTAGGAATGGTGTTTATGGCTGCGAACGAGGTTCTTGTTAAAGCCCTTTTCGCGGCTGAAAAACCAGCGAGAGCAATGATATCCTCTCTTTCGGCCCTTGGCGTAAATCTTGTCGTTGTAACTGTGTTCGGAGAAAAGCTTGGAGTAGGAGGAATCGCTCTCGTATCTGCTCTCGCTACCGCGGTAAATCTGTTTATAAATTTGATTATGGCGCGCAGCGCGGGCGTCTGCCGTTTTACCGTTCTCGACGGTATAGACGTCGTGCGATCTCTCCTGTCGGCGGCGGTAATGATACCCGTTATATTGTTTATAAGCTCTAAGTTTAATTCTAATATTGCGACGCTTGCGCTTTCCGTAGTCGCTTCAGCGATCGTATACTTTGCCGCGAGCTTTGCTCTTCGTTCTGAGGAAGCTAAAGCCTTGCTTTCAATTATTACAAAGAAGAGAAATTCTGCGGACTGTTCGGAAGATAAATAATAAAACTCGGCGGCGGAATTAAAACTAATAATCCTAAAGGCAAAAAATAAGGACGCTCTGATGGAAACAAAACGATTTATAAAAAACGACAGCGGATTTGCATGCGCCGCATGCGGCAGAGAGGTGGAACCGCTAGGGTATACGTCTCGTAACCATTGCCCGTATTGTCTTGCATCTTTGCATCTTGACGAAAATCCCGGAGACAGGGCTGCGAACTGCGGGGGAATCATGGATGCTGTAAAAGCCGATCCGGATCCCAAAAAAGGGTTTGTTATATATCATAAGTGCCGTGAATGCGGAGTTATAAAGCGGAACAAAGCCGCGGCGGACGACGATATGGATTTATTGATTTATTTGACTGCGAAAGAGCTATAATACGAAACAAATGAGTACGCTACGAATCTTTAATACTGTAAAAAGTTATTTCTCGAGCGTTTAACTGATTAAATTTCTTATTTTGAACAGCGCGCAAACAACTTTTGATTTAACTTTCGTTTCAATAAAATAAAAGAAAGCGGCTTGATTTTTACGATCAAGCCGCGACAAATATATGCTGAAAGATTCGGATTACTTTTCTACGGCCATGCCAAACGACGGCAAAACCTCCGCATGGGATTTTTTTCGTATAAATTAGCTAGCTTATCCCGCTCCGTCGGTTTTTGAAAAGAAGCTTTTTATAGACGAGCCCTCGTTGCTTAAAATGAAGAATTCGCGCAGCCCTATAACCGGATCGTGAACCTTTCGCCATCTCAAACAGTCGAAAGATTTTATACGTTGAATACGGAGGTAAGATAATTAAAATTTTGACTATAGAACGAACTTATAGAGTATGTAGCCTGACAAACTCATATACTTTGGAATTTGATCCGGTTTTCAGATTCCTCCGTTGGCTGAGCGAACGCAGCTCTTTGAGCATACTGCAAACAGCTGTTGAATCAAGCTTCATTTCAAGTAACTGACGAAAGCGGATAGTTCGCTGCGACGATTCTGCGAAGAGATTCAAAATAGGATTTCTTTAGCTTTTTTTACTTGAAAAGATTATATAATCTAAGATTTCAGACTAAATTTTTATGATAGGGCGTAAAACCTGGTATCCAATAACTTCCGGATAATGCCTTTGATAATCCTGACAAGCTTTCTCATTCCATTCGTATCCTACGACAGTGGGATCGAAATTCCATGCAAGCTCTTCTACGGCCGACATAACTCTATTATTTTCGGAGAGATAATCAAACGGCGGATGAGAAAATACGAGGTAGTAACTGCCCGGAAACGGGCCGCGAAGTTCGAGGCCTTCCGGTATATCTCCCTTGTAGTCTGCGTCTACGCCTGTTCCGTAGAAATAGCTTCGATTTCCGTTTTCCCATGTCCATCCCGCCATGTGATTTGCAACTACAGGGTGACTGTCCTTAATACTCTGAACAATGCCGCTCAGCAAATCGCAGTCGTGACATGGATATATTTTTCCAGCCGACGTTTCGGACTCTTTGTACGCCCCGAGATATTTGTGCTCGGGAATATACTCGATTCGATATGAAGGCGCGATAAAGTTTTTCATAATTAAATCTCCTTTATTTGAATAGTTTAAGGGAGAGAGGACGAATTTTTTCATAGTCAGCGGTATGGGCGCAGGTTTTCTTCTGTAAGCTGCCGGCGCGCGTCCGAATGCATTTTGAAAGGCTCTCGTCAGAGCCTGCTGAGAAGAAAAGCCGTATTCAATCGCTATGTCTACGATAGGCTCGTTGGTATCGCGAATAGCAAGAGCCGCAAGAGATAGACGACGTTTGGCCATATACTCTTTGATAGTCGTACCGGTAATGCGATGAAAGAGCTCTGAACAATAAACAGGAGAGTATCCGACTTGATAAGAAATATTTAATAGAGACGGATTCTCTTTCGCATGATCGTCTATGAAATCTAGGAGCTTTTGTAC
Source organism: uncultured Eubacteriales bacterium (assembly GCA_949747515.1). GTDB lineage: Bacteria > Bacillota > Clostridia > Oscillospirales > CAG-272 > RUG11130. The sequence continues at coordinate 27,102 of CATKFO010000073.1, read as the reverse complement.
GGCGCGTATCCATTCGTGCATTTTTTCATCCTCCTTATATCAAGATTATATATGATTTATCAGGAAACTTCTTTACATAAAACAAGATCATATAAAAACTGCGGCGTTACAGCCGCAGCATGTTTTTATTAGTAATGATTTTTTATCTCGTCTCGTATGTCCTCAAACATATTGAAAAGTTTTGATCTGTCCAAACCGTTCGTATCGACGGTAGGATTGTATTCCACTATATCCATTGAACATACCTTTCCTGATTCAAGGACTGCTTTTACGGCCAAGCGAGCGTCTTCAAACGAAGCTCCGTCCGGCATTACGTATCCGGTAGATGAAAATTCATTTCCATCGACAAAATCTACGTCGAAGCTGACGTGTATATACGGCGTAGTGATTTTAGTAAGAACTTCCGTAATAACGGCCGAGATTCCTCGCTCTTTTATCTCTTTTATTCCATACAATGTTACTCCTTGATCCTCTATTATGCCGTATTCCGCGGGATCAATGCTTCTCGCGCCTATTATAAACGTGTTTTTTCCGTATAGGTTAATTTTTTTGCCTATGGTAAGCTTGTCGGAGCATATGCCCATAGCCGCGGCGAGAGGCATACCATGTATATATCCGGTTAAGGAGGATTGATCTGTGTTAATGTCCGCGTGTCCGTCTATATATACCACGGAGAGTTTTTCAGCCTCGACATGCGCCGAAGCGCCTGCGATAGAACCCATGGCGCATGAGTGATCCCCTCCTATGACTATAGGAAAGCGCCCGTTTTTTAGCTCGGCGTTTACGTTTTTATATATTTTTCTGCCGATTTCCATCACTTGATCGAGTCCGTTTAATCCATTTTGATTAGACGCGCGTTCTTTATCGTAACTTTGTATGGATAACGGAACCAATCGAGCGTCTTTACCTAAAATAGACTTGAGCCCGCTTGAGACAAGCTCATCGTAAGCGTTCTCAGAGCCCTTTGTCGGCGATCCAACGCAAATGGGAGCCTCCAAAACAGAAATATTCATCAAGCTGTTATAAGTCCTTGACGGAGAGAATTACGAGTTATCCCCGTCAAGCTTTCCTTCCTTATCAAAGTAATACCGTTTAAAGCTTTTGTAATATCCGAGATAGTACCTGTATATCCTTACGGCTCTGCGCGGAGACATGTCCTCGCAGCAGAACAGAGTTCTTGCGACTCCGTTTTTCCAAAGCTCCATGCATTCGCTTTTCAGTTTAGGATCGCTCACATATTTCTTCAGCGTTCCTTTGGGAACGGCGCTCCAAAGAGCCGTTTTGCAGCCGAGAATCGGTTTTTCACGCGGAATACTGAACACAGCGTCGTCAACTAATTCCTTCATCATGTCGCAGCCTCCTGCGCTGACAAAAAAACTGCTTCTTCCCGGACGAGGATTTATCTCGAAAAGCATATATTTTCCGCGCCTGCGGTCATATTTCATGTCGAAATTGGCGAATCCAACGTAACCGATATCTTCGAGAAATTTTTTCATTTTCGCATACAGCGCGTCGTCTCGCCTAGTAATAATAGCGGCGTAATTTCCAAGCGTTTTTGGAGAATACTCTTCAAGAACCGGCTGTCCCAGACACATAAGCCGAACTTTGCCGTCGTTTGAAGAATAGCAGTTCATAACTCTCATGGCGTCGTCGCCGCCGGGAATAAATTCCTGAACGATCAGCTTACCGCCGTATCCGTTATCAGACGCGTTCATGTTTTTTACCATCGTCTTATATTCGTCTATATTCGAAAAAAAGAAGACTTTTTTCTTCCCCTCGAAGGAGCAGTGCAGATAATCGTACGAGTTGCTGTTGTCGGGTTTAACGACGATGGGAAATTCTATATCTTTTCCGTCGAGCGCGTCTTCACGGCGATCGGGATCGACTATGATTGTTTTGGGAAAATCAAGTCCGTGCTTCTCGCATAGCGTGTAAAAGCGTTCTTTGGTGTCAAGCTCGCCGAGCAGCTCCGGGGAAATAAATTTGTTTTCAATCAATCCTTCGAATCGATCGTAATACTTGGACGTCATAGCGGCGTAGTAGTCGGAACAAGCTACCACGACCAATTTTTTATATTCTTTTTTCTTTTCGCGCAGAATTTTGAGAAGCGCGTTTGGAAATACGTCTTCGCTGTCAAAGCCGTCGACGCATTTCAAATCGAAGAGCTTGCTGTCCATCGTGGCGATAAGCCGTCTGGTGCAGACCAAAAGCGGACGAACGCCATAGTTTCGTCTGAAAAGTCTGGCGTTTCCATATGCGTTTTCATCGCTTCCGAGAATTATCGGAAGAAATTCTTTCGTATCCATTTAATATCCTCTTAATCACGGTAGTCAACAAAGTACGGTGCGTTGCGCGAAGTGAAAGACATAGTAGACTTGGAATGTATAAAAAACGTTATTAACGTATTTTTCGACGCAAATAATTTAAAAAGCTTTTTAAAACTCTCAAGGGCCTTTTCCATGAAGTTTCTTGAAGCGGAATGGAGCCAAAATCCTGTAATACTCGTAGTTGATTAACGAAGAACAAAGTACTGCTCGTACCAAATAAGAAAGCTGTAGGCTGTGTAAATAACCCTCGCGTTATTGGCGCTGCCTTCACGATGTTCTTCAAGCATTTCAGTAAGACGGTCAACGTCGAAAAATTCTCCCGCAAAATCACGTCCGAACATATCGGAGACCTTTTTACAGTATTTTTCTTCTCTCAGCCATACGCGGAAAGGAACCATAAATCCGGCCTTTTTTCTATTCGCCCATCCGTCGGGAATATGAGAGAGAGCCGCCGTTCGAAAAGCGCGCTTTGTAGCGCGTCCTACCATTTTTTGCTCCGACGTAAGAGTACGGGCCACAGACCAAACCTCGCGGTCAAGATACGGCACGCGCAGCTCGAGGGAATGCGCCATAGTCATTTTGTCGGCCTTAAGGAGAATATCTCCCGGAAGCCATAGATTCATATCAAGATACATTTTTTTAGTTAGATCGTCGCAGTCTTTAACCCGTTCGAAATACGGCGCGGTCACGTCTTTGTAAGAGAGGGAAGAACGGTATTTCGGCTGCAAAATTGAATCCGCCTCTTCGTCGTCCATTATAAACGCCTGGCCTATATACGAATTTTCAACGTCTTGAGCGCCGTCGCAGAAAAATCGTTTGACGTGTTTTTGCGGGAACTTTCCAATCGTGGCGGCGAGAGCGGCGCGGACGCCCTTCGGCAGCTTCTTGTATTTCTTTGCATAGTCGCTCTGAATGTACCAGTCGTACCCGCCGAACAGTTCGTCGGCTCCCTCCCCGGATAGAACTACTTTTACGTCCTTCGCCGCGAGAGCAGCGAGATAATATAGCGGAACAGCGCTGAGATTGGCGTGCGGTTCGTCTGAATGATACTGAACTTCCGGCAGAGCGTCGAAAAATTCATCCGCAGAAATTTCCTTTTTCTTATTCGACATACCGAGTTGGTCGCAAAGCTCGCGGGCCAAGTCTGTTTCGTCAAAGCCTCCGACTTTAAATCCGACCGAATATGTTTTCTGCGGACGCGCCACGGATGCGACGTAGCTTGAGTCTACACCTCCGGAAAGAAACGAGCCTACTTCAACGTCGGCGATTTGATGATATTCTACCGACGAAAGTATCGTTTCGTCAATGAGCTTCACGACGTCGTCGTAAGAGCGCGTTTTTTCATTAAATGAAGGATCGAAATATTTTTCTATACGCAGCGACGAGCTGTCGTACTCAAACCAGGAGCCGGGCATAAGTTTTTTTACTCCCTTGAATATTGTGTCTTCAAGAGGAGAGTATTGAAATTCAAGATATAGCTTCACTATGTCCGGATTTATTTCTTTTATAAACGCGGGGTGAGGCAGAAAGCTCTTGATTTCCGAACCGAATATCATATGACCGTTTGACACGGTATAATAGAAAGGCTTTATTCCAAAGTAATCTCTTGCTCCGTACAGCTTTTTTTCTTCTCTGTCATAAACCACAAATGCAAACATCCCTCTGAGGCGAGAAGCGGTCTCGCGTCCGTAGCAAGCATAGGTTTGAAGAATTACTTCCGTATCGCTGTCCGTTTCAAATACGCGTCCGTGATTTTTCCGCAGATCTTCGCGAAGCTCCCTATAATTATATATTTCTCCATTAAATGTAATGACGAATCTACCGTCTGAGGAGCGCATGGGCTGCCCGCCGCCCTCAAGATCTATTATTGACAAACGGCGAAATCCCAGAGCGGCGCAGTCGTCCATAAAAACGCCGTCGCTGTCGGGACCTCTGTGAGCGATTCTTTTGCTCATTTCATTTATAACTGAGGCGCGGTCGTAATCACCGTCGCCGTAAAATCCAGCAAAACCACACATAGTAATTTTCTATTCCTTTCCGCAAATAAATCAAAGAAGCGAAGCTTTTACCGCCGCGTCGTATTCGGTGAGAAATTCTTCGGCGTATTGAACGTCGGAAGGAGTGTCGATATATAAGGTTCCGCGCTTTTGTCTGGTTTCGCGGCCCTTGCCGGTAATAAGTATAACCTTATCGTCTCCATGCTCTTCGATCGCTTCCCGTATAGCTTCTCCGCGGTTTTCGACTATCGAATATTCGCATCCGGTCTCTCGTACAAACGACGCTATATCGGCGGCGATATTGTCGAACGGTTCCTCTCCCGAGTCTTCTTCAGTAAGAATTATATAGTCGGAATGTTCTCCCGCTGATTCTCCGAGATCACGTCTGCGAAGGAAAGCTTTTCCGCCGGGACAACCGAACACGGTGATTATTTTTTTTCCGGGGTATTCCGCGGCCACTGAATTATAGAGCGCGTCGAAGCTCATACGGTTGTGCGCGTAGTCTACTATTACGTTAATTCGCCCGTCCTCGCTGTCGAATACTTCCATTCTTCCGGCGGCGCGGGCGACTCGCAGTCCCTCGGCGACATACTGCTCCGGAATTCCAATTGCGCAGCAGGCGGCGATTGCCGACAGAGCGTTTTCAACGTTAAACATTCCCGGCATTGTTATGGAGAATTCTTTTGTATAATCAGGCGTGCGTACTGTGAAATAAATACCGTCGGTTCTTTTTTCTACCCCGTAGCAATATATATCGTCGGATTTATTAAAGCCGAACGTTAAGAGTCCGCATCCGCTGTTTCTAGCCCTTTCAATTATACGGTCGTAGTAATCGGATGAAGAATTTACGCAGGCGACTTCGCATAAATCGAATATCTTCATCTTCGACTCCAAATAGTCGTCGAAATCAGTATGTTCTATAGGACTGATATGATCCGTGCCGATGTTGTTGAAGCATACCGCGTTAAATACCGTTCCGTATACTCGATCGTACTTTAGGGCTTGACTGGACACCTCCATAACGAGGTGTGAAATTCCGCTTTCAACGGCGTTAAAAAAATGTCTATGCAGATCTATCGGCTCCGGAGTAGTCAGATGAGATTCTTCGCGGATAACCCCGTCGTAGTTGTCGATAGATGAAAGAATGGCGCTCTCTTTATCGAGATATCCGTCAAGGATGGACTTCATATAGTACGCCGTAGTGCTTTTTCCTTTCGTTCCTGTGATTCCTACCGTCGTAAGGCGCGATCCTGCGTCTCCAAAAAAAAGGATGGAAAGCAGAGCCATCGCCCGACGTATATCGGACACGAGCAAACAGGGACAATCTTCGTCGTACTGAGTTTCGCTTACGTAGACGACCGCCCCGCGCCGTATCGCGTCGGATAAATATTCCGTTTTAAAGCGCGCGCCTTTGCATACGAAAATCGCGGCTCCCGATACTTGCCTGTTATCGCAGGAGAGACATTCTATCGGCGTGTTTATTATGCTTTCCGGAACCGATGGCGACGACGGAAGAATGAGTCCGTTATCGCCGAGAAGCGATATGTATTCGGAAAGAGCATGATTTGTTTTCATGTTCGACCATACCTTTACTAATTTTTTTCAATAAGGGACGCAGTCCCGACTATTTTATGCGTCAGCCGTTATATTGACTATTAAAAGCTAACGCGCCGGTTGGCTGACAGCCGACGCTGAGGAGCAAATATTTTTTCTTCATAAATGATCATATGTACTAATTATACTATTATTCCTCTTATAAATCAACGGGGTAAAGAACATTTTTAATCGGGGGCGATTTTTCATCTTTATTCAGCGGCGGCATGTTAAAAACTATAGCCGCCGAGCAAAGCGGCGGCAGTAGTGGCCTATATATTATTTTCTTTGTCGATTATTCGTTTAAGAACCGGATATATGCGGTCCGCCATTTTCATGTGGCCCAGATCTCCCGGGTGCACTACGTCTACAAGGCAGCACTCGCGGCCTCTCTCTCCGAATAAAGTTTCGCCGTCGATAAAGTACGCGTTTTTATCTCCTTGCGCGACCGCCGACGCATACGTAGACAGTATAATGTCTCGTCGCTCGATGCTTTCGGGAACGTTTATTTCGAAATTCGGGCGGCTGATCATTACGATGGGGGTAGAGGGGTTTTTCTCTCTAAGTCTCTTAAAGAAAGGAGCGTGCGTATTTCTAAGGTGTTCGACGCTCGGCGCGTTGTAGTCGTAGTCCATTACAATGATTCTAAAATTACCGTCGCTTATAATATCCGCCATCGGTATCTCTCCCCTTGCGCTGCCGGAAAAGCCGTAATTGACGTAGTCGATATCGAGGCGACGGGACACGATGGAAGCGTATGCGTTGCCGGGACGCGAAGCGCATCCGCCTTCAGTAATGGACGAACCGTAATAACAGATCCTTCCGTCGAGAGAATAATTTTTCGGGCTGAATATTTCAGCGTCGTCGTCAACGCCCAAATAAAGAGCCTTTAGATTATGATTTCGAGGAAGATTTATCGTGACGACCTCGTGTTCTCCGCAGTTAAGATCATAGCTCGCCTCAAATTCCGTAACGTCGTACGTACTGGGAGCTACGTTTCCGAGATAGCGGCACTCGACGCCGCTTCCGATATATATGTCCACCCCTACCGAACCCGTAAGCGGGATATTTTCATCCGGAGTGTTCGAGTAAGTTTGAACCCGTACGGAAATGTTTTTGGAATTAGTTGAAAAACGTATTCTGCCTCCCGCCGGCGTTTTTGAGCGTCCGCGCACGTCGCCGCTTACAAGAGCGGAAACTTCGTCGGGAAGCCTGTGAAATATTCCTTTTTCCGGATCGACCTTACCTATTCCGTAAAGTATCGCCGGAGTATCTGTGAAGTTTAGAAATTTCATATATTTCTCCGTTCAGCCGTATTATTACGGCGTTATTATTTTATTAGCGGACGTTTATCCGAAAACGGTCGACGTATAGTCGCGGTCCATTGTGATTACGGCGCAGTATGTCTCGTCTAGTTTTTTTATTCTGCCGCGTATAAGTCCGATAATTTCGTCTTCCGCTACTGGAAGCTCGTTTTCTACTACAATGTCGAATATTAGATTTGTGTGAGTGATGCCGAACACTGCTCTGAAATCGTGCATCGATATAGGAGTCGAGAGCTCCGACGATATTTCGTCGATGATTTCCCTGACTGAGGATTTCAGAGAATTCAGTCTTTCGTCGTTTGTGTACACCGGATCCAGATGAATTACCAGCCGTATTCCCATATCGTGGGCGAAATCGTTTTCTATGTTGTCGATAATGTCGTGGCTTTCCATAATGTCTCTCTCCGCGTCCATTTCAAGATGAACGGAAGCGAAAAATCGTCCTTCTCCGTAATTGTGCAGGACGAGATCATGAATTCCGAGAACGCCGTCGTACGAACGGATTTTTTCTATAACTGAAAAGACAAGCGTGCGGTCGGGAGCCTTTCCGAGTAATGTGTCCGACGCCTCTTTAGTCATTTTTAATCCCATTATGAAGATGTACGCGGCTATAATACATCCGAGAACGCCGTCCGTCGCGCGGCCTGTAGTCGGAGATAGGACCATGCCGAGGAGAACCGCTCCCGTAGCCGCGATGTCGCCGATAGAATCCGCAGCCGAGGCCGCGAGAGACGCGGACGATATCTTCTTTCCCGTAACGCGGTAAAATACCGCTAAAAATCCCTTTACCGCTATAGACGCTATCATAATTGCGACGGAAAGAACGCCGTATTCCGCAGTCTCTCCACCCGCAATACTTGAAATTGAAGAACGGAACAGCTCCACTCCAAGAACGGTCACTATAATAGATATAAACAGGGTGGATAGATATTCGCTTCTAGCGTGACCGTACGGGTGCTTTTTATCCGCCGGTTTTCCCGCGAAGAAATATCCTACGATTACAATAACAGACGACGCTGCGTCCGTCAGGTTGTTGATCGCGTCGGCTATTATAGAAACGCTTCCGGAAAGAATTCCGGCGACAAGCTTAGCGGTAAAAAGAATTAAATTAACTCCGATTCCAACTGCGCCGGCGCGCCGACCGATATCGTTGCGTTCTTTCGGCGTATATTCTTTTTTTATTTTTTCTTTCATGCGGCTCCTGTTCTGAATAAATATTTATTCGTCGGTTTTTTTAGCGGAAAGAATCCATTCCGCGGCGTACGGAAGAGACTCTATCCATTCGCATAAAACGCGCCATTCGGCCAGCTTATGGTTTCTTCTCGCATAGTAAATGTTAATCAAAGTCTCATAATTCAAAGTGCAGGTTCTCATCTGGTTGTAGCTGGATGGCAGAAGCTGAATCATGTCGTGCCAGTAAGCGCGATCTTTTGTCTCCGCGTATTTCATTCGTGCAGATTCTAAAAAATCTATCGTTTTTTTTAGAGATTCAATCGCGCCTTCCGACATTCTGTCGTGGCTGAAATCGTCGAGCTCAAACGGCTTCGAATGTATTTTATGCATAGTGCTGCACGAATTTGCCACGGTTCCGATTTTATATGTGTCGTATTCTTTCCACCAGTAAAGAGGGGCCGTTATATCTACGGTTACGAAAATCTGTCTGACAAATTTTCTATGATCTGATCCTGAGGATACGAGTCGACGTCCGAGATCGCGGTCCGCTCTTCCAAGTATAAAGTCGCCGTTTTCATCGTAGTAGCTGTCGCTTTTATCCCAGCTGTTAAGAGGATTTCTTGCGCCCCTTATAGCGCCGTCGATATTCATAACCTTAACTCTATCGATTTTTATCATAATTATGCTTTTCTCCGTAGTTTATCCTGTCCTTGTCGCTATACTATCATAACGCGCGCTTTTTTAGACGATTTACAATTTACAAGCGTCTAGTGCAAAGCGCGCATATTTAACGATTACAGCGTTTTTATAAATTTTTCTATACGATCCAGCGCTTTTGAAATATGCTCCACCGAGTATGCGTACGAAATACGCGCGAAACCTTCTCCGCACTCCCCGAAAGCAGACCCTGGGACTATTGCTACGCCGTGCTCTTTCATCAGTTTTTCGCAGAATTCGTCGCTGGAGAGTCCGAATTTCGATATGTTGGGGTATGCGTAGAACGCGCCTTCCGGTTCAAAGCATTCTACGCCGATAGCGCGCAGACCGCTAACAAGGTAACGGCGTCTTCTGTTGTATTCGCTTCTCATAGTTTCAATGTCGCCGTCTCCGTTTGTCATCGCTTCAACAGCCGCGAATTGGGACATAGTAGGAGCGCACATGACGGCGTATTGATGTATTTTAAGCATCTGCGAAGCGATTTCCGCGGGAGCCGCTAAGTAGCCGAGTCTCCATCCCGTCATAGCGTAAGCCTTTGAAAATCCGCTGGCGATAATCGTACGCTCGCGCATCCCGTCGAGCGAGGCTATAGACGTGTGGTCCATGCCGTAAGTAAGCTCTCCGTAAATTTCGTCCGACAGAACCATTATGTCCGTTCCTTTCAGAACGTCCGCAATCTCTGAAAGATCCTCGCGCGTCATAACGGCGCCGGTAGGATTGTTAGGGTAGGGAAGCACAAGCATCTTGGTTTTGTCCGTGATGGCGGCGCGAAGTTCGTCGGCGGTCAGCTTGAACTTATTTTCTTCTTTAGTATTTATGAATACCGGCTTTCCTCCGCACAGCGAGCATAACGGTCCATAGCATACGAACGCCGGCTGAACGACGACGACTTCGTCTCCCGGAGCGATAATAGCCCTCATGGCAAGGTCGATGGCCTCGCTGCCTCCGACGGTGACTATTATTTCTTTTTTGGGGTCGTAACAAACAGAAAAACGCCGATCGAAATATCCCGATATTGCTTCGCGGAGCTCCATTGTTCCGCTGTTGGAGGTATAGTAGGTTTTTCCCTTTTCAAGACTTGCGATTCCTGCGGCGCGTATATGCCAGGGAGTTACGAAATCAGGTTCTCCGATTGTAAGAGATATTACGTCTTTGGATTCTCCTACGAGGTCAAAGAACTTACGTATTCCGGAAGGCTTTATTTCACGTACGGTATTGTTAAGTATTTTGCTGTAATCCATCAAAGAATGTTTCCTCGCTCGTCCACGGGAACCGCGCCGTATACGACGCCTTTGTCCTTGTATTTTCTAAGCACGAAGTGCGTTGAAGTAGATATAACGTCTTCCAGAGCGGCAAGTTTCTCCGCTACGAAAAACGCGACCTCCCTCATGGTTTTTCCTTCTATCATAACCGCGAGATCGAAGCTGCCGGACATAAGATATAAGCTTTCCACTTCGGGATAATTGTATATTTTTTCAGCTACGCGATCGTATCCGTGGCCGATCTGCGGCGTTATCTTCAGCTCTATAAGAGCCGAAACGTATTCTCTGTCAGTCTTATCCCAGTCGATAATGGTTTTACAGCCCAATATTACTCCGTCTTTTTCATAATCTTCTATCATTTTTTTAATATCGCCCTGTTCTTTGCCGAGCATTCTTGCAATGTCCGCGGCCGACAGACGACCGTCGTCCTCGAGAATCTTTAGAAGTTCGTTCATGCTTACCTCCGTTCTGCCGAAGAGGCAGTTTTTCTAAGTATCTAAAATCTATTCTTAATTTTTTCCAAGCTTTTTGCGAATGCTGTCGAAAGAAAGTCCGTATTTTTCCGCGATATCCGCCGCGTAGCTTTTTCCGTCCGGAGTTTTCCTCAGAATTTTGAAGCTCCTTCCTCCGCCGACCACCTCCGCGGTAAGATTGTCTATTTTCGCCCCGCCCAACGGGACGCATTTTTCATTGAGCTCGGACGTGCGGGCAGCAAGGTCGTGCAGATGCGTGGAGAATATTCCGCGGCAGTTTGCAAGCGCGAATCCTGCGACTACTTCTCCGGCGATAAACGACCCTTCGTACGATCCGGTGGAGGAAAATGATTCGTCAAGAAGCACTAGACTGTCGCGGGTGATTTTGGATATTATCTCTTCAAGCCGAGAACATTCCTCGCCTAGCCGTCCTTTATCGATGGTGTCTTCGCTTCCCTGAGGAAAGTGAGTAAATATTTTGTCCGCAGGGCTTATGCTGCAGGATTCAGCGCATACCGGGAGTCCAAGGCCAGCCATTGCGAAAGCTATGCCTACGGCGCATGTTATAACGGATTTTCCTCCGCGGTTGGGTCCTGTAAGTATATAGAACATACCGTCGGAATCAAATGAAAAATCGTTCGGTACTACGTTAGAATTCAGCTTTACGGCGACGACGGGGTTCACAAGTCCTTTTACATCGAAAATTCCGGAGCCGCTTTCCGCTATTTCTGGAAACGCCATAGGACAGCCTTTTTCCCTGAGGAGAGCGAGAGCGCTCGACGCCGCGGCGACAAATTCGATTTCGGGAGCCATACGTAGCAAAAAGTCGGTGTTTTCCAGCACGTACGTCCTAATAATTTTTTTCCAAGAGCGCAGAGAAGAACGGAGCACGTCGTTTAAGGCGGAGTTCAGCGCATATGACAGCGCAAGCTGCTGATTTTCAGAATGCTCGTGTTTGAAAGGAATCAGAGGCGCGATACATGTCGTATCCCCTGATTTGAAGTCAAGACGGAGAGCGCGCTCAAGCAGACGTCCTGATTTAAATTTTTCGTTATTAAGCGAAAGAACTCCCGCGCCCTCAGCCTTTAGCTGGCCGTCTAAATTTACCCCGATAGTGACGCTTTTAACTTCTCGCACGCGAGACGTGAGTTCGTTTAGGCTTTTGTTTATTCCTTTATAATAATCGCTTTCAGAAAGAGTAAATATTATGTCTCTGAGCCGTTTGAAAGCAGGACTTTTTAGAGAGTCGGAAAGGGGCTCCAGACCCTCTTTCATTATCGATACGAGAGACGTATACAGCTCTACTTCCGTTATGCTGTAAAGATAACTTTCAGTTGAAAAAGACTGATCCTCCGCCATGCGCCTAAGTTCTTTTATGTCTGCGAGCAACGGCAATATTTTTTCAAGGAGATCCGACAGCTCCGGATGCTCCATTACATCCATCATAGTTCGCTGTCTATAAAGAATCACGTCTCTGTCGCAAGTAAAGAAGTCGCCCGCATAGGACGTCTTTAAATCTAGAAGAGCATAAAGCTCTAACTGCTCGGCAGTATATTCGGAGATTCCAGAGTCCTTGCCGTTCTGAAAGTCATGAACGCTGCGAGATTCGTCCGTGGGGTATAGCAGACTTACGTTCGATACGTCTATCTTTTCGTTTATATCAGCCATAGCCATTGTTTTCGACGTTAACCGTCGGGCGGCGGCGGAGTTTCATACTTGCGCTTTCGCGCGCACAGCCGCACCCAGAATAAAAAATCAAGGCCGTCCGGATATCGATCAAATCATGTTTCAATATATAAAAATCAAATCCGGCGGAACAAAACGTATTTTTATGATATTCTACCATAAAACAAGCCAAAAATAAAGAGGAAGGAGAGATTTTTTATCGACTTCCTCTTTATTTCTTTATTTTAACAGCCGAAGACGCGACGGACGTATGTAAGAGAGCGTTTAAGTTTTTCCACGTCTATAGACTCGTCCTCGTTCATAACGGGAGATTCAAGTGTGAACGTTCCGTCGTATCCGAATTTCCCGAGGAGCTCAGCCGTCTTTTCAAAATTAACGATTCCTTCGGTAGGATGATAAATTGGCCGCAGCGCGCTGAAATCCCGTTCCTCGCCTATAAAATCGCTGATGTGCACGTGTCGTATTCGTCTTGTCGTATCAGCGTCGGTAAGAATTTCTTCCGACTGTCTGTGCAGAGCGGCAAAGCGCGTGTCGTATATCAACGATACTCTTTTGTCGGCGTTTACGATTCGACGCCAGTTCGTTAACGGATCGGCGAGGGAACTGGGAACGTTTTCAATTAAAAGCTCGAGTCCGTGCGCTTCCGCTTCCTTAATCAGCCAGGGAAGTCGCGCCGAGTTGTATTTTATATGGTTGTCGGAATCGTATCCGCCCCACAAATGCAGCACGGCTTTTTCCGCTTTCACCGATTCGCCGAATCTGCAGTTTGCGGAAAAAAGCTTCAGAGTTTCGCCGAGAGCTTTATCCGCTTCGTCGCCTTTGCCTTCCGCATCCAGACGTCCGGCTTCCGATAAAAGAGAGCCTATTTCTTTGTCGAAGTGAATTACCGGGAACGGAATTTCACGTTCTTTTGCAGCGCTGGTCAGGATTTCAAGCTTGTCGTAGTAAAATTTAAGCATCATCAGCTCTCCGCCGTCGCATATTCCGTCTGCGCGAAAGTCATGGATCGCGTTTAAAGCCCGGATATAATCGTAACCGTTTACTCTCCCCACCATTGTTCCGGTGGAGCATAGCAATTTTTCTGAATATTTCATAATAAGTCGCTCCTGTTTTCTGTTATGAAATAGTATATCACCGTCGACGTTTTTTTTCAAGCGCGACTATTTTATAATAGAAGACTGAATAAAAAACTTTATATTTTAAAATATTCATTTTCATATTATTTCCTGCTTAACGCCGCTTTGCAAAGCTGTTTTCACAATATATAAAAGCGTTCGGACGCCTATATGGGCGTCGAACGCTCAGCCTGGACCGCTAGCGCTGTTAAATCAATTCCAAAGCTCTTTTATATAGCGGGTCTAAGTCGCAGCCGCAACTTCCGCACTCTTTGTCCGCTTGCTTTATCGCCGATATTAAAGCCTCTCTATCAGAGCTTCCGTCTAACCATTGTTGCGCCGGAACGGATATTAAATCCCAGCCGGACGCGGCAAATTTCTCCATAATAGCTTTTAATTCTTCCATACTCTGCTCCTTTCAAGCCGACGCCTTAAATTATCGTTATTATATCATAAAATTTATATTGGTTCAACCTGTTTTCGCGATATCGCCGATGCTTTAAGGCGGAGATACTTTTCTAAAAAGAGAACCAAAAATAAAACGGTTGACACATTCGTAAAAATATGATATAATTTATATATCCTATTGGGATATCGTCAAGCGGTAAGACACAGCACTTTGACTGCTGCATTCGCTGGTTCGAATCCAGCTATCCCAGAATAACTATTTAAGAGAAGCCGATTTGCACTCGCAGGTCGGTTTCTTTTTATATTGTCTGCGCGCGTGGAGCGCAAACTGCAATGAAAAAGGTCTAATAATCGGATAACTTTGATTGCGAAAGCAGGACGAGTTAAGGGCTTGCCGACTGGGATTTTGACGTAAGCTTTATAATTTCTTCCGGCGTCTCGTTCATTCCTCTCCGCATCCATTCGTCGACCCATCCGAATATACTTCCAGAGACCAGTGATTTCGTATATCTTTCTATATTATTTTGAGACTCGTCGATTTTGCAGGCGGTACGGAGATTTTCGTAGATCATGCCGGACAAACCCTGACTATGCAGAAGCAAGTAAAAATTTTTATGCTTGTAGTAATGTTTTAATAAGCTTTCAGAAAAGTATTCCATGTCGCCTCTGGCTTCAAAGTCTTTTCCCCATTCTTCGATAAGTATTTTCAAACGGTTTTCCAGAACGTCATGCTTACTTCCGAAGTTTCTATAGAACGAAGCTCTGCTTACTCCGGCTTTTTTTACAATGTCCGTAATCGTTATTTCGCTCAATCTATGAGTTTCCATTTGCTTGACGAGCGCGTCTGTAATGCACTCTTTAATAAATGCGTTAAGCTCCTGTTTTTTATTCATGCGATACAAATTACCCCTATATGTTTCTTAACGGTTAAAAACTATTGACCGAACTTTTACAATGCGGTATACTTTCCATATGAAATATGATACGCATGTTTCTCATTTGTGTCAAGAGAAATTTATTTTTAAGGAGATACGGTATGGATAGCATAGTAGAAACAGACGGTCTTTGCAAGCGTTACGGGAATAAGCTCGCGGTAGACAATATGTCCGTGCATATTAAAAGGGGAGATATTTACGGTTTAATCGGAAAAAACGGAGCAGGGAAAACAAGCTTAATGAAGCTTTTGCTGGGGCTTACGTCTCCGGATTCCGGACGAATAAGCTTATTCGGCTGCGATAACCTGAGAGCGGGCAGGCGAAGGATTGGATCGCTGATTGAGGCTCCGGCTATGTTTAAGAATGAAACTGCGTTTGAAAATATGAAAAGATTTTCTATTATATCAGGCGGAGCGTCGAATAAAGAAATCCTTGATATTTTAAATTTAGTTGGGCTGGAGAAAGTAGGCTCTAAAAAGGCCGGTTCCTTTTCTCTCGGTATGAAGCAGCGTCTCGGCATAGCTATAGCTCTGCTTGGCAACCCGGAGCTTCTGATACTCGACGAACCGATCAACGGTCTTGATCCTGCGGGCATAAAGGAGATCAGAGACACGATAGTAGATCTTAACAAGCGCGGCGTTACCTTTTTGATATCAAGCCACTTGCTCGACGAGCTTGGGAAGATAGCCGTTAGTTACGGCATTGTAAATAACGGAAGAATAGTTGAAGAGATTACGTCGAAAGAGCTTGAAAGAAGATGCGGAAAATCTATAGTTATTATAACGGACGACGGCGCTCTTGCTGAAGCTGCTCTCCAAAAGACGTTTCCGCATTTAAATATGGAAACCGTCGGAAACAAAATTACAATTACGTCTGAAGTCGAGGATTCCTCGGAGCTTAACCGGGTTTTAATTGGAGCTGGAGCGCGCGTATACGAGCTAAAAAAAGAAAGCGTTGGACTTGAGGATTTCTTTATTGAAAGGATAGGTAAATAAAATGAGCGGACTTTTGAAATATGAATTCCGTAAGCTTCGAAAACAGAAAAGCTTTTATATTTGCACTATAATTATGATCGCGCTGTTGTTTTTGTCGGCTTTTACTTCAAAAGCGTTATTCGACGCGAACGAAGAATTTTCAGAGCAGTTTAAAGGATCTGCGCTGGATTCGGCCGTCGGCGCGGTATCAGGCTGTTCTTACCTGCTTATCGTCGGAATTTTTACCGCGTTGTTTGTTTGCGACGATTATGAAAATCAAACGATAAAAAACATATATTCTAAAGGGTACTCGAGAACTCAGGCGTATTTTTCAAAATTTATTTCCGTGGTATTCGCGGCGACGGTTATGTTCGCCGTCGTTATATCCAGCGGCTTCTTATTTGGGAATATATATTTCGGTATTGGAGACGCGTCGGGGTATAATTGGTTCGGAATTATTGCGGCGCAGTACGCGGTATGCATAGCCAATATTAGCTTTTATTTCGCAATTTGCTCGTTTTTGCGTAAAAACGGCTCTTCAATAGCGTCCGTCATCGTTGCTCCAATGCTTGTAAGTATGCTTCTCGGATTAGCGGATTCATTATTAAAATCAGAAAAGATAGAGCTTGCGAGATTCTGGATATCTTCTTTTATGAAAGACCTATCTGCAGCGCCCGCAGATAACGGCCGAGTTGTAGTTTGCCTGACGGCGTCGCTGATATATATACCTGTTTTCGCAGTTATAGGGGCGGTTTTACATAAAAATACGGAGATTTGAACTACGACGTATTTGTTTAATAAAAAATTAGGCGGGATTTTTCTTTCCGCCTAATAATTTTTTGAAAAGACTTTTTCAATATATTTCTTCTATATACGAAACGCACTCTAAAACCGACAAGATTTCCACAATTTCCTCGTGCGTCTTTTTTTTCAGCGAAGGATCGTCGACGGTCATCGCTACGGAATACACTCCAAGCCCTGTGTTGGCGAACGCGGGATTTAACTCTATGTCGTTGATTTTAAGACCGAACTGGCGCACCGCGCTTATAAATTCCTGTAAGCAGTTTTTTGCTTTCAGTTCCAAATGCACCGTGAGCAGAGAAGATTTTCTTTTGAATTTCTTTTCAAGATCTGGGAAAATCGCCACGCAAAGCAGCAAAGCAACAAATCCTAGAAGAGCCGCGGTGTACTGTCCGAATCCAATCAAAGCGGACACGATGCCGCTGGTCCATAGGCAAACGGACGTTGTAAGTCCCTTAAGCTGATTTTTTGAGCTGAACAAGATGGTGTTGCATCCGATTATAGCGACTCCGATAACGGTAGCCGCGGACATGGCGGGAAAGCGTATTCCGCAGCTTTCGATCAAATATACGTCTCCGATGGCCGTAAGCGTCAGCGCAAGCGAAACCGATATAAACGTTCTCAGTCCGGCGGCGTGATGCTTTTGTCCTCTTTCAAATCCTACTACGGCGGAAAGAAGCGCGGCAAGCGCTATTTTTAAAATCGTAGCTTCTACTCCCACTCCTTTCGACCAATCTCCTAAAAGATTTGCGATTACGTCGTTGTTTACCATAGTTTAAATTACCTCCTGTTGATAAATTTTCGGTTATAGTCCAAAGCGTCGAATTCTTCTTCGGCAGCCTCGTTGAAAGCAGCTTCCTCGTCGGAGCGGGCGTATTCGGCTTTCGCGATTTCGGCTTCGATTTCCATGATCCGGGATTTCAGCTCCGCCACCTCGTCCCGCTCTGGATGGTCGTCCGTTTTTTCAGAAGATACCGCCGGGATCTTATCGCCGTAGGATCCGGACAGATAAAGAGCCAGCTTGGCGCATGCCGGGCCAATAAGCTCGTAAAGTATGCCGGACGACAGTATCACAGTTTGCAGCATGTCTCCAAGTCCGCCTCCGAGTATTCTTGCTGCGAGAGCGGCAAGTCCTATCGATACTCCCGCTTGAGGAATAAGCGCCAGCCCCAGATATTTGCGTACGCTCGCAGGCTTTTTGACCACGAGACACCCGAGATAGGCTCCCGCATATTTGCCAAGTATGCGAACAATGAAATACAGTATTCCGACTACAAGAAGTGGAACGCCTCCTACGGAGCTGTCCATGGCGAACAGCGCGTCTATACGGAAGCTAAGGCCGGAAATTACGAAAAACAGCAGCAGAATCGGCGGACTGAAGTAGTTCAGCTGTTTAAACAGCTTGTCGTCGTCGGAAGCGTTAACGTACGTCATCCCCATGACCATGCATCCGAGCAGAGGGGAAACTCCAAGAGCGGCTCCGATTCCGCATACGGCGAAAAGAAAAGCGACCGACACTATAAGTCTGTTGTCCGTAGAGCGCTTCGCCATCAAAGCTTTAAGCAGAAAGCCGAAAGCGCATCCCGCGGCCATTAGAATGATATTAAACAGGATAGGCAGCAGTATGTCTCCGGCGGAAAATCCTCCTCCGGCGGACGCGACGGCTACAGATACCGCAGCGGAAAAAGCCAGAAGTCCTACTACGTCGTCGAGAGCAACTACCGATAGCAGCGTATCCACAAATTCGCCTCTAGCCTTTGTTTGACGTATAGTCATCATGGTAGACGCGGGAGCCGTGGCGGCGGCTAAGGCTGATAAAACTATTGAAAACGGAAGACCAAGCCTTAGAATGAAGAATGTGAGAATGAAAATTAAAAAAGACGCGATAAGAGACTCAAAAATCGTTATTACCGTCACATTTTTTCCGTTTTTTCGAAGGGTGGGCAGACGAAAGAACTCTCCGACTCCGAACGCGATAAACGCGAGAGCCACGTCCGACATAAAGGACATTCCTTCTATAACGTCCTTCGGTATCAGATCAAGGCAGAAAGGACCGATTATTATTCCGGTAAGTATGTAAGCCGTCACGTTTGGCAGCTTCAGCAGCTTTGTAAGCCTAGTCGTTGTAAAGCCGCACAGAAGCATTAGCGCGACGGAAATAATAACGGCGGATACCGAAGTCGATCCGCCGAGATATTCATAGAAATTATCAAGCATGGCGCGCCTCAAGTTTCCTTCCATATAGAGTATTGAATTCAAGAGAGAATGAGAGAACGGCAGGGAGCGTCCAAGAGCAAGCGTCCCCAACCGCTTATTTTTGATGTTGTACAGTTTATCACATTATATGCGCTTTGTCAAGAGATATTATAAGTAATATGCACGAACAGCGCAACTTATAAAAGCGAAGAGGAGGCCGACACATAAAAGTCGGCCCCCGATAATGCAGCGTTAGTATTTAAAGCAAAATTCGTTTATATGGAGAGTTCGTCCCCAGCTTTTCCTTCGTAATACTTTTCAATCATGGGAATAGCGACGTCGCGAACAAATTCTTCCGTTTGCGAAGGAGCGCGCCCTATGAATTTTGAAGGATCAAGCTCGGCCTCTATTTCGTCGCGGTTAAGCAGAATATGCTCGTCGGAGGCAAGGCGATCTATAAGATCGCATTCTCCGCCCTCTAGCTTGACTTTAGCGGCGGCCGCGTGAGAATGAACTCTGATAACCTCGTGAAGCTCCTGTCTGTCGCCGCCTCGCTTTACGGATTCCATCATGATGTTTTCCGTGGCCATAAAGGGAAGCTTCTCCATTATACGCCGTCTTATAACGCGCTCGTAAACCACCAGTCCTCCGGTAACGTTTATATATATGTTAAGTATAGCGTCGACCGCGAGGAACGCTTCGGATACGGAAATACGTTTGTTCGCGCTGTCGTCGAGCGTTCTCTCAAACCACTGTACGGAGGCCGTCAGTCCCGGGTTGACGGAATCGGCGATAACGTATCTGGCCAGAGCGGATATGCGTTCGCAGCGCATAGGATTTCTCTTATAAGGCATAGCAGACGATCCGATCTGACTGCTTTCAAACGGTTCCTCCATTTCTTCGAAGGATTGAAGAATACGCATATCGTTTGAGAATTTGCACGCGCTCTGCGCGAATCCCGACAGCGCTGAAAGGAAGTATGCGTCGACTTTGCGGGAATATGTTTGACCTGATACCGGGACGCATCCGTCGAATCCCATTTCTTCAGCGATTAGATCCTCAAGGCGTCGGACCTTGTCTTCGTCTCCCTCGAAAAGCTCCATAAAGCTTGCCTGAGTTCCCGTAGTCCCCTTTGAACCGAGCAGCTTCAGCTTGGACAAACGGAATTCCAGCTCTTCCATATCCATGATAAGCTCGTTCATCCAGAGAGTAGCGCGTTTGCCTACCGTAGTTAGCTGCGCGGGCTGAAGATGCGTATATGCAAGGCACGGAACAGATTTATATTTTTCTGCGAAATCGGCGAGGTTTTTAACGACCTGAGCCGCTTTTTTCATTATAATATGCGAAGCCTCGCGAAGCGTTATTACGTCCGTGTTGTCGCCTACGTAGCAGCTTGTGGCTCCGAGATGTATTATGCCTTCCGCTTTAGGACACTGACGTCCGTATGCGTAAACGTGGCTCATTACGTCGTGTCTGACCTCTTTTTCACGAGCCTCGGCTACATCGTAGTTAATATCGTCGCAATGAGATTCAAGCTCCGCGATTTGCTCTTCCGTAACGTTTAAACCAAGCTTATGCTCGGCGCGCGCAAGGGCGATCCAAAGTTTGCGCCATGTTCTGAATTTAAATTCTTCGGAAAAAACGTACTGCATATCCTTACCTGCGTATCGCGTGGACAACGGTGAGAGGTATGCGTTTTTATTCTGTTCCATTCGTAGTATCCTTTCGCCAACCTTATTTTTAGTTTCTATTTAATAATACCGCTAATGAGCCGATATGTCAAGTAATATCGAGTGAAAAAGCTATATGCAGAGCGGCGAATAAAGATTATTGGCAAACTGACGGGCAACGTAAATTCAAAATATAGCCGCATATAAACGGCGGTGAAGGCGCGTATAATACGGTCGGCTCTTGACAAAACGATGGGAAAACTGTAATATATAGTATATAAAATTTAATAGTACAATGAAAGTACGGTTTGAAAAGTTGTTATCTGAGTAAATGTAAAAGGAATCCGGTTCGAGTCCGGAACAACCGCCGTTACTGTATTTGATAATGAGAATCGTTCTTTGTTTTTATAAAGCGGCGTCTCGCGTCATAATTCGGAAATCGCCGTGCTTTCAAAAGATTAAACACTATTGGGCGTGAAAAGTGCGGACGAATGTCAAAGAACAGGACTGCTTTGAGGTCATCGCTCTTTTTATTTTTATATCTTACTAAATAAAATACGTATTTTTCATTTGGAAATGCGGTTGGAGTAGTAAATAATATCGCCGATACGGCGCGATAAAATCGAATGAAGAATTGGGAGGTAGATCGAATTGAAGGAACGCGACGCTTTTGCATCCTACCACCCCGTCGTTAATTTTATTTTTTTTGGATTGACGATCGGCTTTACAATGTTTTTAGCGCACCCGTGCTGTCAGCTGATATCGCTTGTATGCGCCGTTATTTATTACGCGCGTTTAAAAGGGAGAAAAGCGGCTCGCCTATCGATTAGATACGCTTTGCCGACTGCGTTTGCGGCCGCCGTTATCAACCCGGCGTTTAATCACAAGGGCGCGATAACGCTTTTTCGTCTGCCGACTGGAAATTCCGTCACTCTTGAAAGCGTTTTATACGGATTGTCAGCCGCGGTTATGCTGTCCGCCGTTCTTTTTTGGTTCGGTTGTTACTCGGAAATTATGACGTCGGATAAATTTACATATTTGTTCGGACGTATCATTCCCGCGACGTCTCTTATTTTAAGTATGGCGCTTAGATTCGTTCCAAAATTCAAGACTCAATTTTTGCTTGCGCGCGAAGCGCGGGAAGGAATGGGCGTTGAAAAATCAGGAGTCGGAATTATAAAACGTATAAAAAACGCTTGTTCATGTTTTTCCGTTACGACGACGTGGGCTCTTGAAAACGCCGTCGACGCCTCGGATAGTATGAAGAGCAGAGGATACGGTCTTTCCGGCAGAACTGCGTTTTCAATATATACGCTTTGCGATAGGGATAAATATGTTTTATGTTTTCTTGCTCTTTGCGGATTTTACCTTTTTAGCGGAAGCATATCCGGAGGACTATACTGGAGATATTTTCCAAGTATAAGGGGAGCCGCGATAGATCCACTGAACGTAAGTTTTCAGATTGTTTATTTAGGAATATGTATGACTCCGATAGTAGTCGACGTCATAGAGGAGAGAAAATGGAAATACTTAAGATCGAAAATCTGACTTTTTATTATCCGGAAACAAATATCCCGGTTCTGGACAAACTCTCTCTGTCTGTCGGCGCGGGCGATTTCTTTATACTTTGCGGTCGATCCGGATGCGGAAAATCGACGCTGCTTCGGAATATTAAACCTCAGCTCAAGCCGCACGGCATATTAAAAGGAAACGTATTTTTCGACGGGAAGCCGATAGCAGAACTGAGCGATAGAGACGCCGCCGCTAAGATCGGTTTTGTTATGCAGTCCCCGGACGACCAGATAGTTACCGATAAGGTATGGCATGAGCTTGCTTTCGGACTGGAAAACTTAGGGTACGATACTCCTACTATAAGAAGGAGAGCGGCGGAGACTGCGGCTTTCTTCGGCCTAGAAGGCTGGTTTTACAAAAACGTAGACGAGCTTTCAGGCGGGCAGAAACAGCTCCTTAATTTAGCTTCAATTATGGTTATGCAGCCAGAGCTGCTTATTCTCGACGAGCCTACCAGTTCTCTTGACCCTATCGCAGCAGCGGATTTTTTCTCAGTTCTTACGCGTATCAACCGTGAGCTCGGCGTTACGGTGATTATGACTGAACATCGCCTCGAGGAAGCTCTACCGTTGGCGACGAGAGCCGCCGTTATGGAGCGGGGCCGAATTTCTTTCTGCGGAGATGCGGCGAATATAGGAAAAGCCCTAAAAGCGAACGACTGCGAAATGTTTTCATCAATGCCCGCCGCTATGAGAATATGGGGTTCGGTAAACACCAATCTTGAATGTCCCGTTTCCGTAAGCGAGGGAAGAAAATTTTTGAGCGAATACGTCGACGGGTCTGAAAACATGGAATTGAATCCAGTTCCGCAAAGTAAGCCCCGCGTACTTGGAAAAACTTTGATTGAGGCGGACGACGCGTGGTTTCGATATGAAAAGGGACAAGCCGACGTTTTACGCGGAGCAACCGTTTCAGCCCGGGCGGGAGAGCATCTATGCATTCTCGGCGGAAACGGAGCGGGAAAATCGACGACTCTTAAAATACTGTCTGGACTGTATAAACCGTACAGAGGCAGAGTTAAGAGGGAAGGGCGCGTCTGCCTTTTGCCTCAGAATCCGCAAACCTTATTTGAAAAAAAGACAGTTGCAGAAGATATTGAAGCCGCCGGCGCTTTAAGCGACGTCCCCAAGGACGAAAGAAAAAATAGAATTCAGGATATTATAAGCCTCTGCCGCTTGCGAGGACTTGAAAACAGACATCCTTACGATCTTTCCGGCGGCGAGATGCAGAGAGCCGCGTTGGCGAAGCTTCTTTTGCTAAACCCAGACGTACTGCTTCTCGACGAACCTACGAAGGGAATGGACGCCGTATTCAAAGAAGAGTTTGCCGGCATTATAGAAAAACTGTTGGATCGGGGAACGTGCGTAATAACCGTCAGTCACGACGTCGAGTTTTGCGCCCGCCGAGCCGATAGGTGCGCGTTATTCTTTGACGGATCTATCGTTTCGGAGGGAACTCCTCGCGAGTTTTTTTTAGACAATAATTTTTATACTACCTCGGCGGCGCGTATTGCGAGAGGAATAATTCCCGGCGCCGTGGTCGCGGAAGACGTAATACAGGCGATAGGAGGAGAAATAACGGAACTCGTCGAGCACAGTTTGCCGAGCGGCGACGTATATAATAAATTTGCGGATAACGTTGAGGCGCTTCAGAATGAAAAAAAATTAAAGCCGCTTCCTCTTTGGAGACGATTTTGCGGAATATCTTTCATAGCGATTTCGATCTATATTTTTGTTTATTCATTAAAAACTGAGAAACTTAGCCAAATGATTGATAGCGGAGGAATAAACGATCGTGGAGCGGATCAGCTGATTATTTACGGAGCGCTTATTTTAAGCCTGATTTTTGCGACCGTATTTTTAAGCCGTAAGTCCTTTCAGACCGCGTTCGCCCAGGAACCGAGAGAACGAAGAAAGCTGTCGAGGAGAACGGCGGCGTCCGCGGCGTTGGTTTTATTGGCAGTTCCTATAACGCTGTTTGTCGGGATTGTTTATATTGACCGTAAGCAATACTATATTACCGCGCTTCTCATTCTCGTAGAGTGCATGATCCCGTTCTTTATGATATTTGAGGGGCGACGTCCCAAGGCCAGAGAGCTTGCGATTGTGTCGACTTTGTGCGCGTTGGCTATTGCAGGAAGAGCCGCGTTTTTTATGCTGCCGCAGTTTAAGCCCGTCTTGGCTATGACTATAATATCGGGAGTTGCGTTTGGAGGAGAAACCGGATTTCTTGTAGGTTCTGTTACAATGTTGGTTTCAAACATACTTTTTTCTCAGGGACCGTGGACTCCTTGGCAAATGTTTGCGATGGGTATAATCGGATTTATCGCGGGAGTATTATATCGTAAAGGTTGGATTCGGCGCACGCGTACATCTCTTTGTATTTTTGGAATCGTTTGCGCGATATTGATTTACGGGGGGATTATGAATCCTACGTCCGCGCTTATATGGGGAGGAGGTTCGTTGACACCCAGAATACTAGCCGCGTATTATATTGCCGGCTTTCCAATGGATTGTGTTCACGGAGCAAGCACGGCTATGTTTTTGTGGTTTATCGCCGAACCGATGCTTGAGAAATTGGATCGCATTAAGGTAAAATATGGCCTTATAGAATAAGTGTGTATAAAAAACAGGAATTTGAATGTTTCAGCGGTTTTATAAAAAGCAAGGTAACGAAAGACAAGAAGTTTCTATGGGACAGATTGAAGTAGAGAAGATATTTATTGATAAGTGCGGCAATAAGAACACAAGGCGGTCAAACCTTGAAAAATGATACTGCTACGCAGTCGGGACAATTCATACGATTATTTTTGCAGCCGTAAGCCAACTTGAAAGAGATTTTATATATTACCTAGACAGAAATAGGGATAGAAGCGGCAAAAACGCGCGGAACATAAAAAGAAAGACCATCTATACAGGTCGAAGTATGAACAGAGGAAAGCAAGAAATGTTTGTGTTTGGAATTATCCTTTCATAAAAATTTTAGGTATTTCTTTCTTGCTGTTGCGGAAATTTTATTAATCGATTAGAAAGTCTTCAATCGCGTCATAGATATGGATCGAAGATAGTTTCAGTCGATTACACTTTTGAACGAATTCCGTAAGCTTTTGTTTGTCGGAAGTAATGTCTTTTACCGAAACTACAATAGCGACAGTCCCGTTCAAGTCTGCATTGGTATAAGCTGCAATTCCATAAGAAACGCGCACGCTATTTAAAACAGAATGTGTTTCTTCTGTGATTTCGTATGTGATTGTCATACCGTATGCATTTTCTCTTCTCGTTGTTTTTCAAACTTTACCATCAATTCATTGAGGAAAACATCCGCGTCCTCATGCTCTAAAAGCAGGAGCATAGCTGTCAATGTTCCGCACATCGACGCGCCTGTTTCAATAGCGGAATATGAACTTTCGCTCATTTCAAGTCTTTCCGCCATCTCTTTTTGAGTAAGCTGCAGTCGGTCCCTTGTTCTAATTGCAAGCACTCGGAGCTCCTCCTTTAGAAGTTCTGTCATATAATCTCTCATAAAGACCATTTTCCAAACACAAACGAAGAAAATTTTACCTTTTTAATTCTTCATTTGGAATTAGGCGAGCCTGTGATTCGACAAAATAAGCTAAAAATCGTTAATGTATAGCTCTGATTTGGATTAAACTATGTAAGCGTTGATATAAAAGTTATAATACATTGAGTGTTTTTTTGTCAATGTATTGTGTTTCATAATGAACAGGAAATAACCCCAAAGCCGTCCCTAGGGAGACGTTTCGTAAGGAATTTGTCTCCATTATGCTTTTGTAATCAGTCAGAATGAGGATTTTAAGCGAAAATCAATCATATTTGAGGATTACAAAATAAAACGGCATTTTATTGACGAAAAAACAGGTATCAGTTATACATTGCAACGGGATTATTATTTACCTGACCTTGCATAACCCGCCGAAAAAGAAACAAATCCCATCGGCGTATGCGGACAGCGGCACAGGCGCTATCTGAAAGAACATAAAAAGGTGATTTACACTACTCTGCTCATAAGCGGTACATTGGAGCGGATACCTTTCCGACATTGACGAGCAGGCGGAAAAATGTTTTTTCGTTTAGTTAAGCAGACGAAAGAGCGTGAGGGCGTGGCAGAGCAACTCAAAGCCAGCCATCAAATGGCGTGGGCAGGCGCTATGAATAACATTGGAAACAGAGCAATGGAAATTGTAAAGGTTGACTTGATTTATAGGCAAAGGTAAAATCAGCAGGGATAATATTTTATAACACTGCTGATTTTTGTCTATGGTTATCATCTTTATATTACGTAAATCAAATGATTTCAAGCGTGTTTTAAACACATTGAAGAAGGAAGGGCGCCGGCAGGAAATCTGGTCTGCAATGACAAGCTTTTACATTGAGATTTTCGATGAATTTTTTTCTTACCCCTTGACAGTGACGATAATCTATGCTAATATATCTAATGCAATTAGTAATTCCGAAAGGCATGAGCGACACATGGACTACACTGAATTGGCGATACAACTTATAGATATGCGAGCCTCAGCGCCGCAAATCAAGATGGAGCGAACCATGTCACAAATAGCAAGGGGCGAGGTTTTAGCGTTAAATTACCTGGCGGCAAACGGAAACCGGGCATATCCTAAAGACATGAGTAAGGCGCTTATGCTTACCACGGCGAGAGTCGCGGCCATGCTGAAATCTTTAGAGGGACAGGATATGATTACACGAACCCCTGACCCCTCGGACAGCCGACAGGTCATTGTTTGCCTGACGGAAAAAGGCATAGCCTTGGTCGAAGAGCGCCGAAGTGGAATGATTCATTCGGTGGCGAAAATGCTGGAGGCTTTAGGGGAAGAGGATGCAAAAGCCTATGTCCGCATAC
>CATKFO010000072.1 GCA_949747515.1 uncultured Eubacteriales bacterium | reverse complement strand
GCCGAACCGGCTTCCGCTTGGATCAGACAAAAGAATTCACATCCTTTGCTAAAAATACAAAGTAAAAGGCCGAGCGGATGCGTATGCGGCGTTTGAAGCTCGACAAAAACACACCCGCTCGGCCTGTAATAGATCAACGGTTTCTATGCGCGTACTCAGCGCGCGGCAAATCGTGTATAAAACAGCCTAACGGTTAAACTTGCGGAAAGCCCTTGAAAAGTCGACGGCAATCTGGTATAATGTACCTGTCGTCGGCGCCGGGGTTCCGGTTGTTGTTTATGTGTCTTCACCACATAAGCATCAGGAGATGTTGAACGCCAATTCAACAAATCTGTCGGCGATTTTTAACGTCCGCCGAAAGACGCGGTTATTTACTTGTTGAGGACATTATATCACGTGGCATGACGTAATGTCAAGCGGTATTGGGAAATTTGTTGTTTTTTCTTTAGCGGTCGTGCAAGCGGCCGCTGTTTTATGCATACTATGTACTTTCTTTCGTTGGAAAAGAGAGTTTATTTATACTTTCTTTCGAGAAAGAAAGTAGGCAAAGAAAGCTTCGTAAAGTTCGCTTCGCAAGGAATCGTCGTAGCTTGCGAGCAAGCAGCTTTCGTTTGTTTGTTGAAATGAAGTATGCTTCGATAGCTGTTTGAGGAGCGGTCAAAATGGTGAGATCGCTCAGCTTGTGAAGCTTAGCGGAGCCGGAGTTGGTTCCAAGGGCGAGGCGTTAGTTTTAAACAGCAACCGCGCAGATTTGCATTTAAAACGCGGGTTAAATGCGGGGCATAAGTTCAACGTCGATGTTGAAGCATTGCTAAGGAATCCAACATATGAGTCGCATAATAACTCGCGTCTGATTTGCACGGCGGGAGCAAAAGAAACCGGTGCAGAGCGGCGCATGCGCTTCAATTTGAGAAGCGTAAGCATACCTGTAGGAAAGCTTCGCTTCAAGGGATTACCGAAGCGGGATTGAACGACGCTTCATTTGAAGCGTAAGGAAGCAAAATCCCGCGGGTGACTTTTGCCGCCGCTATAGCTTTTTTGGTAAAGCTTTTTTCCAGAAAAAAGCTTATGAAATAATACATACTTTCTTTCGGGAAAGAAAGTAAACAAAGAAAGCATAGTGAAGCTCGCTTCGCAAAGATTTGTCGCGGATTGTGAACAAACCGCTTTCGTCAGCTTGTTGAAATGAAGTATAGTTCAACAGCTGTATGAGAAGCGGTCAAAATGATTAGTTCGCTCAGCTTGTGAAGATTAGCGGGAACCGAATGGGGTTTAAAGGAGTGGAGTTAGTTTAGACGGCAGCTGAGATTAGTTTTATAAGTAGAGATATCAATGCCTCGCGTCGCGTGTAGGAGCGCAAAATAGAAAAACCGCTTTGCAGCAAAGCGAACGTTCGCATTTATGCATAAGCGGCTTTATTTAATAGATTTGCGGAGATTGTCACACATCCTGAATATTTTCCAGTTTTTCAGCAAGCATCATATCTTTAACTTTCATTAGACGGGTTAGGTTGCTGCGTTCATTTTCATCCAATTTCATGACGATAGTCTTTATTGTGGATTCGTATTGCGGAATCATAATATACTCAAGCGCGTTGACTCTACGTCTTGTTCTTTCTATCTCTCGGCATAGAAGACTCGCGGTCTTTTCAAGCTCGGCAAGACGTATCAGCTTAAGCGACGCTGCGGAAACAGCCTCGGCCGCATTATCCATGGCTTTTGTTGTAAACGCATATCCGTAGCCTACGCCGCCGCGGGACGCCGCCGCGCCGCCGTCTTCCGTTTCAAACGTCGGCACGATAACGCTCATTATATTTTTGTTTCCCGTATTCACAGAGCTTTTTACTGTCGGCAACATTAGGGCCTCCGTCATGACGCGAATATCCGTTTCCGCCGCGGCGATTTCAAATTCGGTCGTAACGTCCGACAACTGTTCGGCGAGTTCTTCTCGCAGTTCTTTAGCGTCTCTTATAACGTCGAGAAAACGTCTCATCAATTCGTCGCATTTGTCTTTCAGAAGCTTGTGACCACGGCGGGCGGTCGTCAGCTTGTTTTTGAGCTTCTTAAGCTCCATTCTGGTAGGATTTACCCGTATCTCAGCCATGACCAATCGCCTCCTTTATCGGTTATTGAGATATATCGCTCGTATCCTCGATAGGCCAGTATTTATCCAGTATTTTCGGCGATATACGCTTCATTTCGCTTCTCGGAAGTATTCGAAGAAGCTCCCAGCCTAAATCCAGCGTTTGCTCGATCGTCCGGTTTTCATAAAAGCCTTGATTTATATATCTGCTTTCAAACTCGTCGGCAAATTGAGCGTAGCGTCTGTCGACGGGAGTAAGAGCCGCCTCGCCTAAAACTACCATAAGTTCTTTAGCGTCGCGCCCTCTTGCATAGCTTGAAAAAAGTTGGTTCATGATTCCTGCGTGATCTTCGCGGGTCTTTCCGTCTCCTATTCCTTTATCCTTCAGTCTCGAAAGCGAGGGGAGAACGTCTACAGGAGGATTGTAACCCTTTCTGTACATTTCTCTCGATAATATAATCTGGCCTTCAGTGATGTATCCGGTGAGGTCGGGGATCGGATGAGTTTTGTCGTCTTCCGGCATGGTGAGTATCGGTATCATGGTAATGGATCCGTCCGAACTCATTTTACGCCCGGCTCGTTCATACATAGTAGCTAAGTCTGTATAAAGATATCCGGGGTATCCGCGTCGTCCGGGAACTTCTTTACGGGCGGCCGAGACCTCTCTTAGAGCTTCGGCGTAGTTGGTGATATCCGTTATAATGACGAGCACGTGCATATTTTTTTCAAACGCAAGATATTCCGCCGCGGTCAGCGCCATACGCGGAGTGGATATTCTTTCTATAGCCGGGTCAGACGCGAGATTTATAAACAGAACCGTACGGTCGATGGCTCCGGTTTTTTTGAAGTCGCTGATAAAAAAGTCCGCTTCTTCAAACGTAATTCCGACCGCCGCGAAAACGACCGCGAATTTTGTCTCGTCGTCGCTTCGAACGCTCGCCTGCCTCGCTATCTGGGAGGCGAGGTTTGCATGAGGCAGACCCGATCCGGAGAATATAGGGAGCTTTTGTCCCCTGACGAGCGTGTTAAGCCCGTCGATTGTTGATACTCCCGTTTGTATAAATTCGTTCGGATAATTGCGCGCCGCTGGATTTATAGGAGAGCCGTTTATATCTAGCGACGCCTCCGGTATAATGCGCGGACCTCCGTCTATAGGAGCTCCCATTCCTGAAAATACTCTTCCAAGCATATCTTCGGAAACTGACAGCTCGACTCCGTGACCGGAAAATCTCACCTTGGAATGAGCGAGGTTAATGCCGGCCGCGGATTCAAACAGCTGTACAAGCACGTTTGAGCCGTTGACTTCAAGAACACGGCAGCGACGAACTTCTCCGTTTGGCAGTTCGATTTCTCCAAGCTCGTCGTATTTGACCCCGTCCACCTTTCGAATCAGCATAAGAGGACCGGCGACTTCTTCAATGGTTTTATATTCTCTGATCATTTATGTGACCAAACCTTTCTCTATTTTGCTGTTCTCGATTAAATCGACGCGAGCTCGCGGTCTATCTCGCCGCGCAGAGCAGCGTATTTATTCGCGTACTCGTTTTCATCGACCTCTTTAGCCCGTCCGATTTTTTCTCTCACGGGCAAGTCTGATATCTTTTCGATATCCGCGCCTCTGTCCAGAGCCTCGGCCGCTCGATCTCTGAAATAGAATATCAGCTTAACAAGCGCGTATTGCTTGCCGAGAGAAGTATAAGAGTCTTCCGAGGTAAAAGCGTTTTGCTGAAGAAAGTCTTCGCGGATAGAACGCGCCGCTTCAAGGATCAGACGGTCTGACGGAGAAAGAGCGTCTACGCCGACGAGCTTTACTATTTCTTCAAGCTCGGCTTCGTTCTGCAATATTTTTGCAATTTCGTTTGAGACGGTGCTCCAACTTCCGTCTATGTTTTCCGAGTACCATCCTTCGAGTCGATCTTTGTACAGAGAATAGGAGGTAAGCCAGTTTATAGCGGGGAAGTGTCTTTTGTAAGCAAGCGACGCGTCCAGTCCCCAAAATACTTTAACAATACGAAGCGTAGCCTGAGAAACCGGCTCCGATATATCTCCTCCTGGAGGAGATACCGCTCCTATGGCGGTAAGGGATCCGCGGCGGCCGTCGCTGCCGAGACAAGTCACGTCGCCAGCGCGCTCGTAGAATTGAGCCAGACGCGACGTTAAGTACGCGGGGTATCCCTCGTCTCCAGGCATTTCTTCAAGTCGGCCGCTCATTTCACGGAGAGCCTCGGCCCATCGAGACGTTGAATCGGCTATAACCGCCACCGAAAGTCCCATATCCCGGAAATATTCCGCGATGGTAATACCGGTGTATATAGACGCTTCACGGGCCGCTACGGGCATATCGGACGTGTTTGCAATAAGCACGGTTCGTTCCATAAGCGATTTTCCCGTTCGAGGGTCGATTATTTCAGGAAATTCTCTGAGCACGTCCGTCATTTCGTTTCCGCGTTCTCCGCATCCTATATATACTACCAGGTCGACGTTGCTCCATTTAGCAAGCTGATGCTGCACTACGGTCTTTCCGGAGCCGAACGGGCCGGGAACGCACGCTGTTCCTCCAATGGCGATAGGGAAAAGCGTGTCGATGATGCGCTGTCCCGTTATCATAGGAACTTTAGGCGGCAATTTTTCCGCATAGGGCCGCGCCTTACGCACGGGCCACTGCTGAGCTAAAGCAAGAGGATATTTTTTTCCTCCGTCCAGCTTAAGCTCTCCTACTTTTTCCGTTACGTTGTATTTCCCCGAAAGAAGATAGTCGACCTTTCCGCTGATTCCCGGAGGAACCATGATTTTGTGTCTGATAACGTCTGTTTCGTCCACGTATCCTAAAACATCGCCTTCCGATACCTTGTCGCCTACTTTTGCCGTTGCGACAAATTCCCACTTTTTCTCGTGATCAAGCGCGGGAATATCGATTCCTTTGCTTATATTGTCTCCGGCGGCTTGTCTCATTTTCTCGAGAGGTCGTTGGATTCCGTCGTATATATTTTTGATAAGGCCGGGGCCTAATTCTACGCAAAGAGGAGAGTTCGTCGAGATAACCTCGTCTCCCCGACCGAGACCGGCGGTCTCTTCATATACCTGTATGGAAGCACGATCTCCGTGCATTTCAATTATTTCTCCGATTAGGCGATCGCGTCCTACCCGAACAACGTCAAACATATTTGCTTCGCGCATGCCTTCAGCAATAACGAGAGGACCGGATATTTTAATAATTTTTCCTTCAGCCATAATTTATTATCAATGCCTTTCTTATCCGTAGTCGCCGCGCGATTCGACGGCGCGTTCGCACGTGTAAATTCGCGCGGTTTAACAGCTCGTAAAAGAACTGCCTGTCATTCTGCGTCGCGGAAAATAATATCCGCACCGACGGCTTTTTCTACGTATCCCTTCAAAATATTTTTACCCGTTTCCATAGGGTCTTTAAGCGGAAGCGGAATAACGGCGGGAACAAGCTTTTCGCCGTATTTTTCTTCCATCCTAAGAATCGTATCGGAAAATTCCGGAGTTATAAAAATAATATCGCATCCGTCTTTTTCAGCTCTTTCGACGGCTACGTCGGCCTCGGCAGAGTTCGCTGCTTCATACGTAACGAATCCCGCGGCGAGAAAACATAGGGCTTCTTCTCTCCTTCCTATTACGGCTACCTGACTCATACGAAGGTTCCAATCCTTTCTCTCAGCTTTTCTTTTCCGACCGTTCCGGCTGATATAAGCGCCGCCGCTTTGCGGAAACGCTTTATTTCTTCCTCTCTTGAAATTAGGAAGCAGGCGGGTATTTCCGGCCCGAAGGACTTGTATGCGAAAGGAGCGATCATGGAACGCAGGTATTCTCCGTACGCTTTTTCCGCGTCTTCAAACGACGTTGCTTCGGAAGTAATATTCTTCAGAGGAGACGGATCCATTCTTTCCGCTATGGCTGAGAACACTGAGGGGCCAAAGTTTGCGTCGGATAAGGATAAAGCGGACAATTTTATTTTACCGCCCGCCACAAAAACCTTTTTTAGCAGAGATTCCGCAGCCGCCGCCTGAGCGCCAGATGAAAAAATCCGTGCGGCGGAACGCAGGTTTGTAACGTCAGCCACGGCTTCGACGTATTCTGTGAAGAACGGAACGTCGGATAAAGCCGCCCCTTCGGCAACGTCGGAAAAACACGCTCCGTCCAAAAGAAAATCTATACTCTTCGCGTCGCCGGTTTGTTCATAGGCGTCGATAGCCTCCGCTGCGGCTCGGGCCATATGATGAGGAAAACAAGAAAAATTTCTTTCTTTTACTGAATATGCCGCTGATTCCGGAGGCTCGGATCCGCACGAGAAGAGCAGTCCGCCGGCGTCGATACCCGTAAACAAAGATTTTATCTCTGTTTTTAGATTGTTGCAATCGTATTTGTAAAGCAGAAAATCATATATATCAGGATCGGGCGCGGCTTCTCTGACCAATCTTACAGCATGATCGAGCGCCATGTTAAGAAGTTCCGTAACGCTTGCGCCCGCGTCGGCTCCTGGCGGGACAAGCCCGCAGTCGACTATCAGGGCGGAAACCGCGGCGGAGTTTTTGGCGTCGAGAAGCTTTTCAAACCGCTCTTTTTCCGTCCAGTTTCCTTCCGCAGAGCGAATTCTTGCGGATGCATAGACGTAATTTGCGTCTTTGATCTTTTGCATAGTTATGACCATGTCTTTCTTTATGACTTGCGGCGTAGTAATTATTTTGCCGCGCGACGCGGATTCTTTAAAAATTATGAAAAGAGAACCGCCGCGACTTTTGCGTAGGTTTCTTCTTTCACAGCTTCCGTCATTGCCGAAACGGAACAATTTATTTCCGATTCGCCGAAGCGTACGATAAATCCTCCGTTAATATCGGCGCTGTCCTTTGAAAGTTTGATTTTCGGTACGGTAACGTCGCGCTCCGCGATAATCTGCTCCGCTCCCGATATTATATCGCGCGAATGTTCTTTTTTGTCTTTTTCTGAAAGTATTACTTCAAAGGGGAGTTTTGAGTCTGAAGCAAATTCTTCTTCTCCATACCGTTCGGTCATTTCATAAACGGTATTTATTCTATCGATAACGGCGTCTGCGAGAATAGAAGACATTATAGACGCGTATTTTTCGGAGGGAAGAGATATAATGAAATTCTCAGCGTCTCTGTATACTTTTTCTATCAGTTTGGACTTTGCTCGCAGCATAATCTCTCGTTTCGACATGGCGCCTGCGGCTTCCGCGCGGGAGAGTATAGATTGATATTCTCTCATGGCGGCTGTTTCCCCACGCTTTTTCATGTCTGATATTTTGTTTTTTGTCTCTTCTTCTATGGCGTCGATTTTTTCCTGCGCCTCAGCGTTAACGGAGTCGATCTCCCGTTCGGCGTCCAAGGTTATGCGATCGAGTATTTTATCAAGATTATTCATTTAACAAGCCTTTTCGTTGTTCAAATTTCCGGAGGCAAGGTTACTTTACGCCTGGAAAAAGAATATCGGAAGCAGAGTTACGAGAAGAGCGAATATAGCGTACGTTTCAACGAGAGCGGCGGACGTAACTGCTTTTATGGATTCGGCCGGACGTTTGGAAACGAGGCTGATTCCGGCCGCTGCGACGCGTCCCTGAGCTATACCGGAGAAAAGTCCTACGAGGGCTATTGGAAGAGCGGCCATAAGGAAATAAGATCCTTGAGCTACGGTAAGTTCGATCGGATCGCCCAGCAGACCGATCTTGTATATAATCATAAACGCCGCCACTAGTCCGTATATGCCTTGAGTGCCGGGAAGGGCCTGAAGCAAGAGGGCCTTACCAAACTTTGACGGATCTTCCTGAAGCATTGCGCTCGACGCTTCTCCAACGATTCCTACTCCCTTAGCGCTGCCTATTCCCGCGAGCGTAGCCGCGAGCGCAGCCCCAAGAAGAGCCAGATTTTGACCTGATAAAATTTTTTCAAGTATTTCAGCGAATGTCATGATGTTTGTCTCCTTTATATTTGTTTTAATAAAACTTATTTTGATAATAAAATTATTTAAATATTACGTATTTGGAACGGGGGGTAAGCGGTTCGAACGGTCTGCCGCCGTCTTCATAAAATTTGCCGAAAAACTCGATGTATTGAAGTCGGGACGTGTGGACGAAGCTTCCAAGAAGATTTATCGCGAGGTTCATCAGGTGGCCGACGGTGAAAATTACAAAGAAGAATATCACGCCTATCGGCGAAAAACCAGGCATTGTTCCAAGTATATTGAATACGCTTCCGATAACCATGGACGCAAGCCCCAGAGAAAGAATGCGGGAATAGGAAAGTAGGTCTGAAATATATCCGACGATGTCGTACAGGCTTGCGAATCCTTTGAAAATCTTTAGGAAAATGTTTTTCTGAGAACGACCCTGAGTGAATATAAGCATTAAAATTCCTACTGAGACTAGGACTGTTCCAATTTCCTTCGACAGGAGGAATACTCCGGCTCCCACGAACAGAACGATCCAGCTTCCCGCGTCGCATACGGCGGAGAGCCTTTTTTTCGAAGCCCACAATACGTAAAATTTAATGCACAGAGCCGTAACAAGATGAAGGGCTCCAACCGCGATTGAAACGACGAGAAACGCCATGGGATCCGTCATAGGATTTATCCAAAGAGCAAGATCGGGCGCTTTTTCTATTCCAAACCAGTTCTGCATAATCGACGTCGGCGCGTCGGAAAAATATCCTCCGAAAAGAACGCCCATTATCATGCATGACACGCCGCACCATGCGAACATTGACAGCATTTTTTTCATGCTTCCGCTTGGCTTCATGAGTTTAAGCCCAAGAAGACAGAAAAGAGACATTATGAATCCGTATCCCACGTCGGCTAGCATCATACCGAAAATAATGAAAAAGAACGCCGACATTATAGACGTAGGATCGAACGAGCCGTACGCGGGCATAGAATAAAGTTCGATTACAGGTTCAAACTGAGATGAAAAAGCGTTATTAGACAATTTTACCGGGACGTCGTCTTCCGGATTCGCATCTTCAAACGAATACGCGTCTCCTCTTTCCTCCAGAAGAGCTGTAACTTCCGATATCGATTGTTCGGGAACCCAGCCGGCGATAAGAACGGTTTTCTCCGAAGAATAAAGTCGCTCCGATGCTTCCAGCTTTGCCAGCTCCGTTGAGAGCAAATCGCAGTATAGCTTTATATCGTCTATGGATTTCGACAGTTCCACGGCTTCCGCCGTCAGCTTTTCAACGTCGGATGTTAGTCTTTCCGACTCGTCTGTCAGCGCCTTGATCCGGCCTTCAGCATAACCGTCTTTCTTAGATACGACGCACGGACACGGTATGAATCCCAATTCGGAAAGCGTCGAATACGCGCGTTCAAAATCAGATTTGTGAGCGGTAAGACGCAAATATGTTTCTCTGTCTGTTTGAGCGAATACTTCTATTACCGCGGCCGCGTCTTCAAGCTGTTTTTCAGGATAGGACGGATTTATTTCGGACGGTATAGCGCCTGAAATTGATTTTGTATTTTTTGTCTCTGAACTTGGTAGCTCTACCGTCGCGTCCCTCCACGGCTCAAGAGCCGCCGTTTCATTTTTTACGGTTGCGAGAGCAGATTTTTTTTCAGAAAGCTCTTTGATTATTCTTTGCGTATTATCGTTTGCTTCCTTACATTTTGTCAAGACTTCGCCGGAAATATGGGATAGAATAATTTCATTTGGCTGTGAAAAGGGAGCCTTGCCTTTTGTAAGGAATTGAGCAAGAAATTCTTCCGACGCCGAAGCCTCGGCAAGCTTTTTTTTCGTTTCCGTCATCTCACTGTCTCTTTTTTCCGGGCTCATGCCTTCGGATTCCGGATCTAAACTTTTAGGTCGCGTAAGGTCTACGCATCGGAGGAGTTGGAGAGACGAAATAAGGCTGTCCGCGTCTTTTTTTAAAGTAACCGCGGAAAACCGCTTCATTTTTACGATTGCCATTTTCCAATAATCTCCCGTACGACGAGGGACGCCGCCTCTTCACATTTTGCGCTTGCCGCTCGAATTGCTTTTTCGGCTTCGGCAAAAGCGGCCTCGTCGTTATCCAGACGTATTTGTTCTGATTTTTCTTCAGCCTTGGAAACCGCGGCTCTTACGGCGAACTCGACTTTTTTCAGCTCGTCCGCGATTTTAACCTCGGCGTCGGCTTTTGCCTGCGCTACTCTGTCGGTCGCCTCGCGCTTTGCGGCCTCGATCTTGTCGTCGGCATTTTTTTCCGCGCTTATAATACGTTCTATAACTGAATCCGGCACTGTTAAGCCTCCTTGGGTTTTATATTTGGAGAGATGTTAAAATCAAATCTTTATTTCATAGTATTTTACCATATTAGCAATTCGAAATCAACATTTTTTTGTTATCAAAGAAAAGTTTTTTAATTTTATACGTAGCCGATATAATTTGTAAAACTAACTGAGAGAAATACGTATCGCATATACGAAAAAATTTTTTAATTTATATCCGGGTAATCGGAAAATCAAACGACGTACGCGCATAAATAAGATAGCGCGCGTCCTTGGATAAAGCTTAGCTATTGACAAAATTTACGTTGGAATGTAAAATATATTCGCTACATAATTTTATCTTCGGAGAGCGACGTCAGCGAACCGTTTTTCCACGATTGACGTAGAGCTTTCTTTCGTCTAGATATTCCGCGAGATTCGTCGAAGAGCCGCGCGTGAATTTCAACGGTTATTTTTACCGTTTCGTCTTCTTCCGATATGTAAAATACCGAGGAATATCGCCTTACAGATTCGTTTGATGAAACGTACGCTATCATTTCCTCCGCCATTCGACCGTAAAATCTATCGGGCGCGTCTTGCCCGAATAGTGGAAGCCTGATATCGTATCCTAATCCGGTTAAATGCGTTTCTGAGATACCCATGCGGATACTCCTTTCCGCCGTTTTTCGGCGCTAATTAAATATAAAAGGGCTTGTGAAAGCCGTATGAAAGGCGCTATTATGAGCAATATTATAAAACCTGCGGCGGATAGACTACGCCCGACTGATTTTGACGAGATGGCCGGACAGCAAAGGCTTGTCGGTAAAGACGGAGCCCTTCGTCGCATGGCCGAGAGCGGAAGAATCCCTTCCGTAATATTTTTCGGGCCGCCCGGCACCGGAAAAACCACCGCCGCTCTTATTCTCGCGGAACGTTCCGGCAAAGAACTTTTTAAGCTGAACGCAACAACCGCGTCTTTGGCCGACGTGCGAGAGGTCGCTTCCGCTGCGTCGGGCATTATGGGATCAAACGGAATTCTTCTGTATCTTGATGAAATACAGTATTTCAATAAAAAACAGCAGCAGTCTTTGCTTCAGTACATCGAGGACGGAAGCGTCACGCTTATCGCTTCTACGACAGAGAACCCATATTACTATATATATGACGCTCTTCTGTCAAGATGCGCGGTGTTTGAGTTTAAGAAGGTGGCCGCCTCGGATATAGAGAGGAGACTTAGGTCGGCGGCGGATAAGCTTGGGGAAGCGGATAGGGTAGACGACGAAGCTTTCAAGCTTATAGCCGAGGCCGCGGCGGGAGACGTTCGGCGAGCCGTTAACACTCTTGAGATGTGCTTGTTTCAGAAGGTTTCCGGAACGGTTAATAAAGAAGACGTTCTTGAGCTTATTCCTTCGGTTTCTTTTGGAAGCTTTGACAAAAACGGAGACGCGCACTACGATCTTCTTTCATGCTTGCAGAAATCTATCAGAGGGTCGGATCCTGACGCGGCCGTGTTTTACCTTGCGCGGCTTCTTGAGGGAGGAGACATTATTTCTCCGTGTCGAAGGCTTCTTGTTATCGCTAATGAAGACGTTGGTCTTGCGTATCCGATGGCGGCGGTCATAACGAAAGCGTGCGTGGA
The DNA here is from genome assembly GCA_949747515.1 of uncultured Eubacteriales bacterium. Classification (GTDB taxonomy): domain Bacteria; phylum Bacillota; class Clostridia; order Oscillospirales; family CAG-272; genus RUG11130. The sequence goes on along the minus strand of CATKFO010000072.1, from coordinate 12,346 downwards.
TACGGCGAAGGAGCTTGGACTTCCGGAAGCTCGTATTCCTTTGGCTAACGCGGCCGTAATGCTTGCGACGGCTCCTAAATCAAACTCGGCGTATTCCGCCATATCCGCGGCTTCGGAAGACGCGCGCGCGGGACGCGGGGCGGAGCCACCCGTTCATCTTAAAAGCTCGCTCTTCAAGGGTTATAAATATGCTCACGATTATCCGAATTCCTACGTCGAACAGCAATATCTGCCGGACGACGTTAAAGATCGCCGCTATTACGACTTCGGTAATAATAAAACCGAACAGGCTGCTAAAGCTTATTGGGAGAAAATAAAGAAAAAATAATTTTTTCACTTTACCTTGCCGGGATTATATCAAAAAAAACAGTATAAACAAATGGACAAAAGATATTTACTTGTCTAAAAAACAGTCAAAACGTTTTTTATTGTCTGAATGAATCTTAGACATGGCGCGCTTTCATTGAAAATTTAAATAATCCTCAGATAAAAGAAAAAAACTATTGACAAATGTAAATAGTCGTTATATAATAAAAACGTTGAACCGCAGACAGCAGGTTACAGTAAAAGCGAAAGCTTTCCTGCCGAGGAGAAACCGTAACATTGATTTTATGGGTCTTTTTCGGCGTCCTGCCGAGAGAGACTTTTTTGTTTCTCTGTCTGAATTACTTATAAGGAGGAGAAATTATGCCCAGCGAGAAGATTTTGGAGCAGAAGAAAGCAATGGTTGCAGACCTTGCCGACAAATTCAGTCGCGCAGCATCGGGCGTTCTTGTAAAGTACGAGGGAATTACCGTCGACGACGATACTAAGATGCGCGCCGAATTGAGAGGCGCGGGCGTCGAGTACACCGTTATTAAGAATACTCTTATCGGGCTCGCGTGCGACAAGGTCGGCTTCGAAGATATGAAGCAGAACCTTGAAGGCATGAACGCGGTCGCTATCAGCTACGAGGATCCGATTGCTCCCGCGAAGATTCTTAAGAAGTACGCTGAGAAGATCGAAACCTTCGAGATTCGCGCAGGCTTCCTTGACGGAGCGGTCGTAAACGCGTCCGTTGTGGACGAGCTTGCGGAGATCCCGCCGAAGGAAGTTCTTATCGGCAAGATTCTTGGAAGCGTACAAGGTCCCCTTTACAGCCTTGCATACGGTCTTCAGGCTATTATCGACAAGAATGGCGAAGGAGACGCGGCTGCGGAGGCAGCGGCCGAGTAAATCTCGATCTGACGCTTAAGCGTCGAGAGCGCGCGACGGCGCTATCCGTCGAAATATTTTAAAATATATTATTGGAGGAAAATTATAATGGCATCTGAAAAGACTACCCAGATTCTTGATCTTATCAAGGGTCTCACAATTCTTGAGCTTTCCGACCTCGTAAAGGCAATCGAAGAGGAGTTCGGCGTATCCGCTGCTCCCGTAGCGGTAGCAGGCGCAGCCGTAGCAGGCGGAGCTGCTCCAGCAGCTGAAGAGAAGACTGAATTCGACGTTGTTCTCGCTAACTTCGGCGCTAAAAAGCTCGACGTTATCAAGGCTGTTCGCGAGATCACCGGTCTCGGACTTAAGGAAGCTAAAGAGCTTGTCGAAGGAGCTCCCAAGACCCTTAAGGAAGGCGTTAGCAAGGAAGACGCAGAGGCTCTCAAGACTCAGCTTGAGGCTGCCGGCGCATCCGTTGAGATTAAGTAATTATTTCTTATACGGAAGCAACATAGCTGATATTAAAAAAAGCAGTACGGCGTAAACAATGATGTGCCGTAACGAAGATTAAAAAATCGAGGTAGAGTCTCTGTTGACTCCACCTCGATTTTTACCATATGTTTATTTCACAAAAGTGTATACCACTATGACACTTTCAGACATTGTCCGCAAAGATGCCATATAGGGAGAGTATAATCATTTTACGAAGTTAAAATGATGTAAACTAATGCATTTTTAACAACCGGTCCTGTTTTATGTATTACACTTAAAAAAATTAATAAAAAGATTGGATTATCATTTTGCATTTATTGGAAAATTCATAACTTTTCATATATACCAAGCACTGTCTTTCCAAAATCTGCGCCAAATTCCTCTTCATCTTCGTCATCAAGCAAATAAACAAAATCGCTTTTGGGCTTTCCAACTCGACTATCTCCAAAATCAAGGACCCCGCATACTACATTATCATTGTTAAACAATATGTGGTTAAGGCTAAAGTCGCCATGTATCAAAACAAAATCTTTTCTCTTGATCGGCAAAACATCTTTTTTGTTATGCAGGTGGTGTAAAAATTTTGCTATAATCTCCGCATTTTGAAAAAAAGTTCTCTCATTCAACATTAGAAACTCTGATTTAGATAAATTTTTACCGGTCAATCGTTTGGAAACAAAATACACGAATTCTTCATGATCAACAGAGAACGTACCGTCAAAAAAACATTTGGAATCTCTAACAGTGTATTTTGTCCCAATCCTTGCAATACTTGCATCTCGACTTTTAGACGGTCACTAGCTTTACTGTTTTTTGGAAGCTTAATAACCAAATCATTATTGACGCAAAAAGCTTCTGAATCATTTCCACATCCGATAAACTTTATGGACTTAACTTGAATTGATTTTGATATTATATCTTTTACTTGCTCAATTGAATACTTCATTTGCCAGCTCCTTCTAATATTTAACAAATACTTTGCTATCGCCCCTTACCCAAAACCGCGCTGCTTTTCTTTTTATGAGGCTTAACTTATAGTAATAAACGATGATTCTTTGAGATTGACCTCGGACTTGCGTATTACTTTATGGAGACGCATCCCACCACATTACTTTACATGCGATTAATTTGATACAATTTCGTCTGTGTTAAAGTCTGTCATGCGGACGTCGACCACAGCGTATTTATCAGAGTTTTCACCTTTACCGCCAAGGAAGAATCTATAGCATGGTTCGTAGTATCCCATGCCGTCGTAACCGCTTTCGTTGTCAAAGGTTGCGAATGTATATTCGTATATGCGGACGGCTTTAATATTTGATTCGTCAACCTGAGCAAACTGATCGCCGTACGCATCTTTGATATAATTCAGCGCGTCGTCGTACCGCATTACTTCGTATTCTCCGAGCTTAGAGGTAAGCTGTTTATTAAACATATGAATACTGGACATTTCGCCTTTGTCGTTTATATATACCGATATATATTTAAGTTCCGGCGACTCGTCTCCTTTCATTATATCCAGATCGTTTGAAAAAACGTATATATTGGCGCATGCAAATTCACCGGATAGATCGTATTCCTTCTCGCAAATCATCTGAGGATCTTTTATATCCATGTATTCGACGCACTTATTTACTATTTTTGCGTTATCGGAACCGTTTATAACGTCTTCAAGCGATATGGAGCTGTCGCCGACCAAAAGAGTCGTCCTGTCTATTGCTCCTATAGTCCCGGTTATTCCATAATCGTTATCAATTTTAAATTCTGACAATAGTATAAACGGCACGTCGTATACGGATAGACTATAGTCGCTGATCTTTATGCTTTCAGACGCTTCCTCGCTTATAAAATATTTTATAGAGTCGCGCATGCTATTTTTTATGCCTTGAACATCTTCGTCTGTATAACTAATGAAGGGACCGCCCTCTCCGTTACCATACTTATAATTGTATACGGGAAAGGTTTGAGAAATCTGATCGTCCGACGTTACGAGCATGCGTTCCGGAACCTCTTCAAGAGTATTTCCAAAGTGAAGCGTGTCGACGCTCCCTGTTTTGTTGTGATCTTTTACAAAAAAGCGATCTATATCGACTTTTCCCGACTGCAGCGGAGTAGATGTTTCCGTAATCTTACCGTGAGGTTCAGTCTCATCGCCCTTTCTTCCGGAATTTGTTGTAACTGATGAATCGTTACCGCAGGATAGAAGACAGCATGCTGAACAAAGTGTTGCAAGCGCAAAAGCAAATAATTTTGTTTTCATAAAAATCGCCTTTCCTTTATTTTTGTAAAATATCCTTATTTATAATCGATTATTTAACCTGAAAAGCATCTATGTCAAAACGGTTCGGTTTCCAATATTGTTTCTTCGGATGAGGCCAGAGAGCCAATTGATCAAAGAAAAAACAATGTCGTTGAAACAGAGCCCTTATAACATAGAAAAGATTTTTACTAAAATGTTTCATAAACATTATTTAGATTTTTTCCTTTTCAGTATTTTGTCTGTTGCAAAAAAAGCGCGCAAGACCATGATTTATCCTGCGCGCTTACCTAAATAAGTTTTAGTCTTCCTCTCCATAATTTATGGGTAAGATACTTTGGCACATCATTGATTATATAATAAATCATAAATTTCATAAAAAATTATCCCTATAAATTCACTTAATTACAAATTTATTATAATCTGTTTGCGAATTTTTGTCAATATAATTAAATAATATTTTCAATGTGCATATCGACGATTCTCAGATCTTTAATTTGTGCAATTTGGAGAAAAATATTTTATTTTAATCTTAATGTAGTAGAAGCATATTTAAATTTTTAATATAAAATAAGAAATCGTAAAAACATTTTTTATAAATTCAGGATTCGGAATGGTTATAAGCTGACAATCAGTTTTTTGGTTATTAAACGCAATTTGCATCAATAGCAGATAACTTAAATTTAGTTGCCGCTCGGCAAATAAAGTAAATCGATTACTTAATTACTCCAGGTTCATATCATTGATTGGGTAAATGCAAAAGCCGCAGACGCAAGAAAATCACCTTAGCGTAACTCCAATTTTCAACGTATTTATACCTCGCGCCTTTTTATATGGCGTGAAAAAAATAACGGCGCAGAGCGGCGCAATTTCTATATTTTGGGCGACGGATATTCCCTGGCTTGAAACTTCATTTCAAGAGACGACGGAGCGGGACAAAGTCACCTATATTTTCCAATAATAAACTTAGTCCCTCGGGAAGTCTTTGCCGCCGCGTGAGGGCGTTAGCCCGCATATTTTTGGTAAAGCTTTTTTGAAAAAGCTTTGACTAGTAAAAGGATATATTATAAATCAATTACAGGAAATACAACTTTGAAAAAATTCTTGTAAAAAACATATTTCAATCTTTTTTTAAAATATAGTCGTACGGATGTTCGCGTCTTAAAATACAGTTATAGCTCAGCTAATTAAAAGGCTGAGCTATAACAATTATAATATAGACGTTTGCATAATGAAAATCCTGACGACGCAGTTGAAAAAAAGTAATGTAATAAAGCCGAATAGGCTTTATTACATTACGCGCTTCTTTTACACGGCGTAAAACCTTTTTAGCAAGTTTTTTTTAAAAGCTTTGACGAGTAAAGCAAAATCTTAATGCAATAATCGAGTAGCTATATATAAAAACTCTATCTTATATTTCTGGAACAATAAAATTCTTTTCCTTCAGAGCTCGGAATATTTTGTCCAGCGTTTCTTCAGATTCCGCGCGGATCGTATGATAGTGGTATCCGCCGGTTATATTCATAAGCTCGGTTGACTTTCCGCTTCTGACCCCTTCGATAAACTGCTTTACTTGAAGCCGCGAAAAAATATTTAGTTTTGCGTCTATCTTACCATACACCTTATGCCATACGAAAACGTCGGCTACGGTTCCTCCCAAATCAACTATAGTTATAAGCTCGTCTTCCGTCTCTTCCTTCGTATGATAAACCTTGAATACGCGCTCGATTAATGGAGTAGATTTAACAATATAACCGTTATGAGTAGACAGTATTTCATATCCGGACGCTTTAAGCACGGCTATATCCTGTACGATTATTTGTCTTGAAACGTTAAATTTTTTTGCAAGCTCTCCTCCGGATATTGCTTTTTCTCCGAACATCAGAAGCTCGGCGATAGCTTTTCTTCTTTCCTCCGATTTCATTTTTATTATCATACCTTTACTTTGAAATATGTAACGGCCTTTTTTGAGTTAAACTTAAGCGCCTATGCATGCGCGCGGCCGCCTTCATATTGTTCTGAGATTTTTCATCGACAGATCGAGGATCGGGGCCGAATGAGTAAGGGCTCCGCTTGATATATAGTCTACTCCTATATCGGCAAGCCTAGCCGCGCTTTCGAGAGTAACGTTTCCACTGCATTCCGTTTCGGCTTTCCCGCCCACAATTCCGACGGCTTCTTTCATGTCTTCAACGCTCATGTTATCAAGCATTATTATATCGGCGCCCGCTTCGAGAGCTTCGCGCAGCATATCGAGATTCTCTACTTCAACTTCGATTTTTCGTACGAAAGGAGCGTATTCTTTAGCCATTTTCACCGCTTCTTTAACTCCTCCTGCCGCGCATATATGATTGTCCTTTAACAGTATTCCGTCGCTTAGATTATATCGGTGATTGTACCCGCCGCCCACCTTTACCGCGTATTTCTCAAAAACGCGCATATTCGGGGTGGTTTTTCTTGTGTCGAGAAGTTTAGTACGGCTTCCTTTTAATAAGGAAGCGACGGAATTCGTGTACGTGGCGATACCGCTCATTCTTTGAAGAAAATTCAGCGCCGTTCTTTCTCCGGACAGAAGAGCCCGGATATCTCCTCGTATTATTCCGAGCTTTTCTCCGCATTTTACTTTATCTCCGTCCTCGCATGAGAAAGAAACCTCGGCGCTTTCGTCGAGAAGCTCAAATACTCTTCTAAATACTCCGAGACCGGCGATAATTCCGTCTTCCTTGCAGATTAACTCTACCTCTCCAAGGCGCGCTTCTCTCATTACCGAATTTGTGGTTATATCCTCGCCGGTTACGTCTTCCCGAAGAGCGCTTAAAATCAGCTCGTCGGCGTTCAGCTTCATGGTAATATCATTCATGGCTTTTTTTCTCCTTTTCTATAGCTTTAAGTATCGCGTTTTTGTATTCTTGTTCGTAATTTATGTATTTTTTCTCATCCGCGCGTACTTCGCTCCAATTATCCGGAGTTTTATATTCTTTGGCGACGTTTGCCGCGGCGCGCTTTGCGAAAACAAGACTTTCCAGAAGGGAATTGCTTGCGAGACGGTTTTTTCCATGTACTCCGTTGCACGCTGTTTCGCCTACCGCATACAATCGCTCCATAGAAGTTTTACTGTGCTTATCCACGTCGATTCCGCCCATAAAATAATGCTGAGACGGGACTACTGGGATGCTTTCTTTCGCTACGTCGTAGCCTTCTTCGAGACAGCGCTGATATATGTGCGGAAAATGATTTTTAATCGTCTCCTCAGGAATATTGGCGAGGGAAAGCCAGACATGCTTTGATCCGTCTTTTTTCATTTCTGCGAATATGGCGTTTGCTACGACGTCGCGCGGCAAAAGTTCGTCTATAAAACGTTCGCCTTTTGAATTAAGAAGAACGGCGCCTTCTCCTCTTACGGATTCGGATATCAAAAATTCACGACCTTTGTCTTCTGTGTATAAAGTAGTCGGATGTATTTGAATGTAATCTATATGCTTTAATTTAATCCCATATTTTAGAGAGAGCGCGACAGAATCTCCCGTTAGATGACGGTAATTTGTGGAATGTTCGAAAAGGCCTCCGATTCCTCCTGTCGCAAGGATCGTATAGTCGGCGTATACGGAGGAAAAATCGCCGTTTCCGTCGCGTCCGATTATTCCGCGACATTCTTCGTCGATGCAAATAAGGTCGACCATGGCGTAGTTTTCAATCAGAGTAACGTTGTCGCGGCTTTTTACCGCGTCGAGCAAGCGAGAGGTGATTTCTTTCCCTGTTTCGTCTTCATGAAAAAGTATGCGCGGAACCGAATGCGCCCCTTCCTTCGTATATACGAAATCGTTTCCGTTTTTTTCAAACCGTACTCCAAAGGATTCGAGATCCGATATTACGTCTCGCGAAGAACGTATCATAATATCTACGGAATCGGGATCGTTTTCATAATGTCCGGCGCGCATCGTGTCCTCGAAGAACGATTCGTAGTCGTTCTCGTCGCGAAGGACGCAGATGCCGCCTTGGGCTAAGTATGAGTCGCTGTTTGGAGCGGCGTCCTTTGTTACGATAAGAATTTTTTTGTCTTTCGGCAGGTTCAGCGCGCAGTAAAGACCTGAAACGCCGCAGCCTACAATTAAAATATCAGTTTTCATTTGTTTTATTTCGCGAGCTCCAGCATTTTTTCTAACGGAGCTAAAGCCTTTTCACGTACTTCGTCCCTCATTTCGACGGCCCCGCTTTCATTTTTCAGACAATCTAAAACGCGCTTCAGCGTGTTAAGCTTCATGCCGGGACAAACCGGAAGCGGAGTCGGAAAATAGAATATCTTTTCCGGAGCCGAAGTATTTAGCTCGAATGAAACTCCTTCCTCCGTGCAAATAATGAATTCGCGTCGGTCGCTTGTTTTTACAAAATCAATAATTTCAGACGTGCTTCCAATAAAGTCAGATATGTTCAGGACGCTGTCCGCGCATTCCGGATGAGAGAGAACAAGGGCATGAGGATGAAATTTTTTCTCTTCCTCAACCTGTTTCGCCGTAATTCCCACGTGTATTGGACAGCCCCCGTCGTTTAAAATTATATTTTTTTCCGGAACTTGCTCTGCTACGTATTTACCGAGATTTCTATCCGGAATAAAAAATATGTTTTTATTTGGTAGGGATTTTACTATTTTAACAGCGTTTGAAGAAGTTACGCAAACGTCGCTTAGGGCTTTAAGCTCTGCTGTAGAGTTTACGTAGCACGCTACGGCGAGATCGTCGTATTTATTGCGAGCGTCGGCTATTTTTTCCGGCGTAACCATATGAGCCATAGGACAGTCTGCCGTTGAATCCGGCATCAGAACTTTTTTCCCGGGATTAAGTATTTTCGCGCTTTCTCCCATGAATGAAACGCCGCAAAATACGAGAATGTCAGCCGCGCATTGTTTGGCGATTTTTGCAAGAAAAAACGAGTCTCCTACGTAATCTGCGATTTCCTGAATTTCATCAGGAACGTAATAGTGGGCGAGTATTACCGCGTTTTTCTCTTTTTTCAGTTTTTCAATCTGGTCCTTCATTATGCTGCTTTCCTTGATTTTTGAATATGTAATATTATTTTTAACTATGAAGTAAAAATCTGAAGAGTCTTTTGCAAAGCCGTCGATAAGAATCTTTTATTCGCCTACGCGCGGCGAAGCGTTGGAATCTTCTTTTTATTATACCATTAGCTTTTACACATGTCAAGTTATCTGTAAAGTAAAAGCTCGAATCATGAAAAAATATGCGTAGACGAATCAGAATAATTTTTGTACGCTTTGCTATTTCAAAATAACTTTGTCTTTAGCCTTAAACATATATAAAATGAAAAAACAGCGAGCTATTGGGACGCCCTCCGTCAGGAAGACGCCCCACAGGGACTTGGGGACTAAAATCCGATGCTCGCTACTCCGATGAACGATTGTTTTTGCCTTTTTCGTTTTTTGTCCGCTCTGGATTTTCGTTGCATTGTTGTCTTGCTTACTACCCAAAATGGAGATCATTACGAAATCATCTTTTATTCAATCTGTTGTTCAGGCGTTAGGCGGTCTTAACGTAAATCTAATACATCTCATATTAGGACCATTCCGCTGAAAATCAAGTTTTCTATAGCGGGAATTTCTATATAGAATGGAAATACTATTAATGAAGATTTCCACATTAGCGTAGCGGTTACAAAACAAACACTATTTTATTGCGGTAAAGAAAAATCTACGAATCCAAGAACAATCTTTCCGTTATTCATCAACGGATAAAGCTCTTTTGAACGTTCAACTATCTCAGTTTCAAATGATGCGCCCTTTTCTGTGCCGAGATAATCAAGATAAGGGCGCAGACGTGTGCCTTTTACCCAATTTATAAGTTCCTGATGATTAGGCATTGTATGATAATACTTAACTTCCCACATATCAAACGAAGAGGAACAGTTTGAAAGAATATTATAATACTCAGACGGAGTCAATGTTTCGTTTGGCTGAAGCTGTGCATCTGACAACTCCCATTTCGGTTGAGACACCACCTCTCGAATAAGACGAAATAGAGGCTCGTCGCCATTTATCGGAACTTGTACTGCAAGAACGCCGTTATCATTCAGTTTATCCATTAATAAAGGAATGAGCGTGTCGTGGCTTGGTATCCATTGCAGGCAGGCGTTGGAGAATAATAAGTCATATTTACCCTCAAGGGACAATGCATTACAAAGACGGAATTTAATATTAGGATTTTCGGCTTTTGCCTTTGCTATCATATTAGGAGAATTATCAATCCCAATAATGTCGGCGTTAAAGAACACTTCTTGAAGTACTTTTGTGCTGTTACCCGGACCGCAACCAATATCGACTACTGTGCGCGGATTATTCCTAATACGCATTGCCAAATCAATCGCAGGCTGTGTGCGTTCATTTTTGAAATTTAAGTATTGTGTAGAAATCCAGTCTGACATATTTGCTCCCTCGCAGCAGTGATTTTAGAAAAATATAACAATTAATTTCGCATATCTAATTTTCTGAAAAAATATTATATCATAAATAAGGGAAATATGATAGTGTTTTACAGACCGCAAGGGAGACAACTTCCTTACGAAACATCTCCCTTCCCGCCGTTTTTTATTTTACATAAAAGACTGAACATGCGTTTAGCCTTTCAAGATAGAAAACGTCTTTAAGCCCTAACGCGTTTTTTACCGTGTCGGCTATCATCCATTCGTCCTGACCGTTGTTTACGAAAACCACAACTCCGCTGGAAGTATCTTTTGAAGCGAAAATGCCTCGGAAGGTCCTTAATGTGTATACTGGGTCTTTGGCTATATAAGATTCGTCGAGAAGAGAGAAAAGATAAATGTCGTCGAGAAATCTATCGCATCCGGTATTATAGCAGTAAACCGTGGGAAGATTGTATTCGCCCTCGAGCATTTCTACGATTTTTTTCTTGTCGGTGTAAAGCGTTTCGGGTTCTTCTTTTACGACAAATGGAAGAAGACAATATGAACAAAGATAACAAAAACAGATCGCCAAAAACATTTTATATCGTTGGCGGTGCAGTATTGATACTTGCAACACTTTCGCTACTGCCTTGGAGTGAATGGACAAATGGCAAAATAAGCGATTTCAGCTTGCTACAAGACATTAAAACTTCTGTGGACGGCACTTCAGATACGAATAATGCACAAGCAGCAGACATTGATCCGGCTTTGCTGGAAGCAATGTCTGACACTGTTGCTATGGCTACGGTTGAAACAAGCGCGAAGGTTGCTGTATCAGATATTGACTCTGTTGTTCCTGCTCCTGTTGTTATTAAGGAAGGAGATATGGTTATTATAGAGGACTATACAGTTGGTCAATGTGGTCTTTCTCGTCTCAAGGCTGCAATAAAATCTCCTCGTCTTGCCAGAATTGCGGTGATAGGTGATAGCTATATAGAGGGTGATATCATGACACAGAATCTGCGTGAGAATATGCAGAAAGCTTATGGCGGATGCGGTGTCGGGTATATGAATATGTATTCTGAATTTCCCGGTTTCCGTCGTTCTGTTAAACAAAGTGGAAGTGGATGGACAGAGCATTCAGCGTCAAAGAAAGGGAAAAAACAGTATCTTGGTCTATCAGAACATTATTTCACCCCCAACGGAGGTAATGCAACAGCTGCGTATAAAGGAGTGAAAGCGCTAAGTAATTTGGACAAATGGCAAAAATCACAGGTGCTTTTCATAGCACCTCGTTCTACCAAGATATGTGTACGTACCGGTGGAAAAGATTGGGTAGAACATCAGATATCTGCAAGCGACAGTGTCCAGTCAATAATGTTGGATGAACTTACAGATAATTTTGAGATAAAGGCTAATGATTCAAGTACAATATTTCTCGGAACATGGCTTGATGGAACACAGGGAATAGGTGTGGACTGCATGTCTTCCCGTGGGTATTCAGGTATAACATTGACGAGCATTAATCCGGAATTGTGTCGCGATATGGCGAGATTTGTAGATTATGATTTCATAATCCTTGAATTTGGCATAAACGCCATGAGTGCCAAACAAAAGGATTACAGCGTATATGCTTCCAGGCTTGAAAAAGTAGTGAAGCATGTGCGTAATTGTTATCCCCATGCCGATATATTGCTTATGGGTATTGGAGACAGAGGAGAGAAACGTAATGGCGAGATTCATTCTATGGAATCTGTGTCATATATGATTGAAGCTCAGCGAGGAGCTGCTCGTAAAGCCCGTTGTTTGTTTTGGGATACCAGAGAAGCTATGGGTGGAGAGGATGCGATAGTGAATTGGTCAAGAAACGGATTGGCCAATAAAGATTATATCCATCTCACACATAAGGGTGGTGCTAAGCTTGCTGAGCCTTTATTTAATGCTATCCAAAAACTACTTGCCAAGTGAAAAAAATATTACTTATATCAGCATTGT
>CATKFO010000071.1 GCA_949747515.1 uncultured Eubacteriales bacterium | reverse complement strand
TACGGTTTGCTTTCGATAAACCTTGCGATAATTAAGGTTACTTCATTAACGTGTACGCCTGTATAACAACTCGCGCCTGTTTTATATTGCGGGAGCGAGAGTTACGCCGAAGAGCGGCGCAAGCTCTTCGTTTTGAGAAACGTGAGCTTACCTGTAGGAAAGCTTCGTTTCAAGAGTTAACAAAGCGGGATTAGTATTGCTTCATTCCAGCGCAGCAGAGCATAATCCGCGCGAGATTTATGCCGCCGCTATAGCTTTTTTGCTCAGCTTTTTTCTCGAAAAAAGCGAGAGAGAAAATAATAAATTACTCTCATAGCATACGTAGCTTATCTTTAAACCGATGCGGATTCAAAAAGTCCGTCGGTAAGTTAATACTTCCGTTATGCAAATTCTTTTCTAAATGAGTCGCCAATCGCCCTCAGAAAATGCAAACAGCATGCTAAAATATAAAAATACCGCCGAAATGTGTTAGCAAATCTGCGGTATCTATTCAATAGCTGCTACCCAGATTCGAACTGGGGACCTCATCCTTACCAAGGATGTGCTCTACCAACTGAGCCATAGCAGCGCCTGTCAACGAAACTATTATATCAAATTTTTGTTCGTTTGTCAATAGAAATATAAAAAATAAGGACTCGGAAATTTTTTGACTAATTATTATCAGACTCCTTTGTATAAATCTTCGCAGACGGCCTAATAATAGCAGAAAAGGACGGTAGGAGGAAGACAACCTTTGATAACAGTACTTTTCCGAACGCTAATTATTTATATTATACTTATCGCGGTCATGAGACTTATGGGCAAGCGTCAGATTGGAGAACTCCAGATATCCGAGCTCGTCGTTACATTTATGCTTTCAGAGCTTGCGGCAATTCCAATTTCAGACCGGGACGTGCCGGTATCGCACGCGCTCGTCCCAATAGTTTTGCTGCTGTCTCTCGAGGTTATCATTTCCTTCGCTCAAACAAAGAGTTCCATATTAAAAAAGATGTTGAGCGGCGAAGCTACCGCTATAATTTCTCATGGAAAGCTTGATAGAAACGCTCTCGCTAAAAACCGTATCGAACTGGAAGAGTTTATCGGAGAGCTTCGAATATGCGGGGCTTTCGATATTTCCGACGTAGAGTACGCGTACCTTGAAGAGAATGGGAAATTGTCGGTTCTTCTAAAGTGCAGCTCTGCTCCGGCGACTCCAAAGCAACTCAACGTTCAAACAGCGGAAAAAGGGAGCTCTCACGCCGTCGTTATAGACGGAAAATTAACCGAATTTGGACTTGCGGCGGCCGGAAGAGATGAAACGTGGTTAAACAAATTCCTAAACGAGCAGAAAGTTGAAATTGATCGAGTATTTTTGCTTACGGTGGACGATGTCGGCGGAGTTAATCTCTTAGTGTCCGACGACGAATCTAAGCGAGGCATATCTATGCAAAAACATTTTCCTTCTTCATCCGTCCATAACGGCTCGGAGACGGATCAAACGTAAAGCGGATATTTTTACAGAGCTTTGTTTATGTCGTGAAAAGCGCGCGCCATGCGGCTTAATACGAAAGAAAGGCGTTATTATTAATGAAAGTATTTATCGGAGCGTGCGCGGCGCTAATCTTAGTTATTGCGCTTGTAATCTTTGCTGCTTTTTATGTGTCGGACGCTATGGACGAGTTAGATAAAAAGGCTGAGAATATGCCCATAGCTATTACGAACGAAGAAGAAACAGATATTGCGAGAAAGCATGCGGAAAGCATTCGCGCATATTGGAATGATCACTCGTTTGCGGTGAACCTATGCATTAGCCAAAGAGAATCAGAATATATAGAACTGGCCGTGAGCAAAATGTTTGCCGCGCTTGATTCTGGAGACGGCGCGTCGTATGCGGAAGCCCTCGCGACTTTCCGTCATTACGTTGGACATCTGAAAGAAGAAGAGGAATTTTCCGCCAGAAATATTTTATAAAAATATAACTATCGCAGCCTAATAATTTTTATCTAATAGGATTTTACTAAAATCAAAATAAGAAACTGACTTCGTTTTTTATCGCGGTCAGTTTTTTGTTTGATTGAATTTAATGTTTAATGAAAACGGCAGGCCCATCCTATTTTTTCTGAAATTTCCGTTGACATAAAATTTTATGCATGATATAATAGAAAGAAACGAACTAATGTTTGCTACGCTGGAGAAGAGGAGCGGATCGTATGATTGAAAAAGAGAAAATCATCGACAGGAATTTTTCAGATTTTGATCTTGGGGTAACGTATTCTCAAAAAAAATACGTTCGTCCGGCGGAGAGGGCGACCGATACCGTGGAAATTTCTGAATCTGCGGACGATCAAAGCTCCGAAGAGCTGAAAAACGACGGCTCCTTTAAAATACCCGTCAGGAGTATAGAAACGGAGCTCTCTATCAAAAGCGCGCCAATAAGAACATGGTCTTCGCCTGCTTACGCTCCGCGCAAACCTATTTCCGGAAAAGATAGAATTCGCACCTCTCGGTACTCTGGCCGAGGAGCGGATTTTGAAAAAAATAATCTAATGTCCGACATCGATCCGCGTCGTTCGCCGAAGGATGAACCATCCGCGGAAAAAGAATCGCTTTTCGAATATTCCGGCGACGGCGCTATACGAACCGTGAAAGTAAAAAGCTGGAACGGCGGTTACGGATTTTATGAAAAATTCGTTAGAGACGCGATTCGAAGCTGCAAAACAGAGCCTCCGGACGGTCCCGTAGAGCGCGTCCCATATTTTTCTTATATACCGAAGTATTCGTCCTTGACGACGGCGCAGTGGAGATATTATCTTTACTTCCGCAAATCTGCGGAGGAAGGAAAAATATTGCCTGAAACGGATTTTTCCTATGTGATGTTGTATATTTATGAGATAATAAATCTTGCCGGGGTAATAAAGCCGGACGCAGGAGCCGCAAGACTGGGAAAGCTGTGGAGTATGTACAGGGGCGTCCATCCGTCGCTTGACAAATACATGTCGGAATGGATGTCGGACTATTGCCTTATTTATGGAATTCCCTTGCCGAAATCAGTTTGCTCATTCGCGTCGGACGCCGCGAGCCGTTCAACCCTGAAAGAATTTTATTATGACGCCGCGGTAAAGTCGGACGAAACTGGCGCACTGGCGGCGGGGATCGTTATCGACGCTATGTCGGACTATAACGCAAGCAGAAGCCGTTCCGCTGCGGATATAGAAAATTTCAGGGAGAGGCTGACGGCGTACGGCTCGCGCGTTATAGCGGAGATGATGATTCGTGAAATCGGTATTTTCTCTCCCTCGGGACAAAAGGAAACGGAGCTTAAAAGAGACGCCTTCTGCGGTTCTCTCTGCGCGTGCAGCGTTAAAAGAAGAATCGAGCTTTCTATACGAACGCCTCTTCGCTCGCCTGAGAACAGACGGATAATAACCGACGTAATGAAAGGCTGCGAAAACGTACTTCGAGCCGAAAGCGGAGTAAGGTCGCGGCTCTCGGCTCCGTCGCTGAAAAACGGAGAGCTGAAGGAATTGTTCAATTTCATATTTGGAGAAAAGCTTCATGGAAGCGGAAACAGGCCTCAAAAAGACGAGGCTTTTCCGTCCCGCGAGGAGGCCGAATATTTGAAGCTGTACGATATGCCGGACGAGCCGCTTACGTTGGAGCGAGCGGCCGAAATTGAGCTGAACTCATGGAGAAATACGGCGCTTCTTACCGATGAAGAATTTGGATGCGGCCAACCATCGTCGTCTGACGAGTCATCGTACGCCGACTGCGGATTTGAAAATCCTCAGGGAACTATATCGACGGAACGTGCCGAAATCGAGACTGACGCTGAGACTGAAAACGATGCTGATAAAGTAAACGAAACCGAACATTTTTTCAGCGCGCCGCTTGAAAATGACTCCGTCTCATTCGCCGTAAAGCTAAATGAAGCCGATCCGAAGCTTGCTGAAATTTTTTATTCCGCCGTGAGAGAGGCAAAGGGTGAAGACGGCGTTCCTTTCTCGGAAGGATGCCGGCGCGAGGGCGTGTTCGCCGACGACGGCGCGGCGAGGGTGAACGACCTTGCGACTGAAATATTCGGCGATATATTGCTTGAAAGAAGCGGAGCCGGATACGTTATAATAGAAGACTATCTCGACGAGATATAATAAAATCGCGAAAAAGAGACGTTTCGGAAAAAAGCCGGATTTGGAGGAAAAACGCATGGCGAACGCAAACACTGAAAAAATTCCTAAGCGGATACTCGGTTCTCTTCTGTCCGCGGTTTCCGCGGGAGTGGTGCCGCGATCGGGAGCTCCGTATATCGCTATCGGAAGAGTGGACGAAATAGAATCCCTTACAGACGACCTTTCGAGAGTTTCCGACGGAGAAGGAGTTACTCGTTTTATAATCGGTAGATACGGCTCGGGAAAGAGCTTTCTTATCCAGCTCATGAGAACATACGCGATGGAGCGCGGCTTCGTTACCGCCGACTGCGATCTTTCGCCCGAGCGGAGACTTTACGGCGCCGGAGGACTTAACACGTACAGGGAGCTGATACGAAATCTGTCATGCCGTTCAGCTCCGGACGGGGGCGCGCTGACGGCCGTAATAGGCAGGCTTTACTCTACTGTAACCGAGGGCTTGGCGTCCGAAGGGCGACTGCCGTCAGACGAAGATTTTTCATCCCTTCTAACCGCCCGAATAATAAAGGAAACGAGAGAGCTTGAAGGACAAGTTGGAGGCTTCGACTTTGCTCTTGTAGTGAGCGAATACTGCCGGGCTTGGGGCGACGGAGACGACGCGAAAGCGTCCGCTTGTCTTCGCTGGCTTAGGGGAGAATACGCCAACAAAACGGAAGCGCGCCGCGAACTGGGCCTTCGCGCAGTATCGGTTATAGACGATTCAAATTGGTACGAGCATGTAAAGCTAATATGCGCGCTGGTGCGGCGCGTGGGATATTCCGGACTCTGCGTTTTCATCGACGAAGGAGTTAACCTTTATAAAATTTCCAACCGTATTTCCCGCGAGGCGAACTATGAAAAAATTCTCTCAATGTACAACGACACCATGCAGGGCAAGGCGGACGGAATGATGCTGGTGTTCGGCGGAACGCCGCAGTTTCTTGAAGATACGAGGCGCGGTTTGTTTAGCTACGAGGCGTTACGCAGTCGCCTGTGCGACGGAAGATTCAAAGAAGCCGCCGAAGCTAAGGGGCTTCGCAGTACGCTCGGCCCGGTGATACGCCTTCGCAGACTTGGAGACGCGGAGCTGCTGGCCCTTATGATGCGGATATCGTCGCTCCACGAAAGATATTACGGCTGGAAATCCCGCATAAGCGACGGAGAGACGGCAGACTTTCTAAAGATCGCCTTATCGCGGGCGGGAGCTGATTCAATGATTACGCCGCGCGAAATAATAAGGGATTTTGTAACCCTTCTTGATTTGCTTTATCAGAACCCGGGAAAGACTTACGAGGACGTCGTTTCAAAAGACTCGCCGGATTTGTCGAAAAATCCCGATACTGAATCTATGCCCGTCTCCGAGCCGAAAGTATCGGATTCAATATCCGCCGACGAAACGAAATCAAGCGCTGAAAATTCCGCTCGCAGGATAACGATAGACGATATCGTATTCTGACTCGTTTAGTAAAATACCTGGGGAAGATGAAATATCCCCATTTTAAATTCTAAGAAAGCGTGGTTAATCCGATGCCAAAAAATATAGAAATACGCGGAGCGCGCGTAAATAACCTCAAAAATATCGACGTTGCGGTTCCCCGCGACAAATTAGTAATTCTCACGGGCCTTTCCGGCTGCGGAAAGTCGTCGCTCGCTTTCGACACCATATACGCGGAAGGACACAGAAGATTTGTTGAAAGTCTCTCATCTTACGCACGTATGTTCCTCGGACAGATGGACAAGCCGGACGTGGATTCTATCGAAGGCCTTTCTCCCGCCATTTCCATCGACCAAAAGACCACGTCGAAAAACCCCCGCTCTACCGTAGGGACGGTAACCGAAATATACGACTATCTCCGTTTGCTGTACGCTCGTCTTGGCGTTCCGCACTGTCCCGTGTGCGGGAAAGAGATCAGGCAAATATCGCCGGAGCAAATAATAGACAAAATAATGCGTCTTCCAGACGGAGAACGATTCATGATTCTTTCTCCGATTGTGAGAGGGAAAAAAGGAAGACATGAAAAGGTTATCGCCGACGCGCGCCGAAGCGGATACGTACGTCTTAGGGTGGACGGAGTTATTTACGATGCAGGCGAGGATATCGAGCTTGAAAAAAACAAGAAGCATACCGTTGAGATAGTGGTCGACAGACTTGTTATGAAGAGCGGCGGCGATTCCGATTCAGTGCGTCTTAGAGTAGCGGACTCTGTTGAGTGCGCGCTGAGAGAATCTGACGGATACGCAGTATGCGAAACCGTGCCTCGGGAAGGAAATCCGGAAAAGATGAACTTCTCGACCAACTACGCGTGCGAGGAACACGGAATCAGTTTCGGAGAGCTTGAACCTAGAATGTTTTCCTTTAACAATCCGTTCGGCGCCTGCCCGAAATGTTCTGGATTAGGAGTCTTGAGAACCCTATCGGTAGACAAAATTATTCCCGACCGCAGCCTGTCTCTAAAAGACGGCGGAATCGCTGTGAACGGATTCAAAACGCTTACGGATGATTCATGGAACGGTCCGCTTATAAAATCGCTTTTAGAGGCCTACGGAGCGAGTCTCGACACGCCTATTGAGGAGTATTCAAAGGACGCCTTGAACGCGCTTCTTTACGGTTCGGAAAAGACGTTCGACGTGACCCGGTATTTTGGCGGAGAGGCGCATCGGCAGAACGGCGTCAAGTTCGACGGAGTTTATAATATTATTAATAACCGGAGCAACTCTGGAAATTCCGACGACGAATACTACGGACAGTTTTATATTGACACCGAATGCCCGGACTGCCGGGGATACCGCCTTAATAAGGAAGCTCTTTCAGTAACCGTAGGCGGTAAGAATATATCCGAGCTTTGCGCCCTTTCTGTATCCGACGCGCTTCGCTTTGTGAAGGAATTGAAGTTCGAAGGAGGCGACGAGGTGGTAGCCCGCGAAATCGTCAAGGAAATCGTAGGCCGTCTCGGCTTTCTCGAAAGCGTGGGACTTGAATACCTTACTCTTTCCCGTAAGGCGGGCACTCTCTCAGGAGGAGAGGCGCAGCGCATCAGACTTGCGACGCAAATAGGCTCGTCCCTCGCCGGAGTACTGTATATTTTAGACGAGCCTTCTATCGGACTTCATCAGCGGGATAACTCTAAGCTCATCTCTACGCTGAAAAAGCTGCGCGATATCGGCAACAGCGTTATAGTAGTCGAACACGATGAAGAAACAATGATGGAAAGCGATTATATAATCGATGTCGGACCGGGAGCCGGTATTCACGGGGGACAAGTGGTAGCGGCGGGAACCCCGGCCGAGGTCGCCGCGTCCGAAAATTCCGTCACAGGCGCTTTTCTTTCAGGCAGACGGAGTATCGCGGTTCCTAAAGAACGAAGAGCGGGAAACGGGAACTTTATAAAAATAATCGGCGCGGCGGAGCATAATTTAAAAGGTATCGACGTAAAAATACCGCTGGGTTGTTTCGTATGCGTTACGGGAGTTTCGGGCTCCGGAAAGTCGTCCTT
Organism: uncultured Eubacteriales bacterium; assembly: GCA_949747515.1. Lineage (GTDB taxonomy): Bacteria > Bacillota > Clostridia > Oscillospirales > CAG-272 > RUG11130. The sequence continues at coordinate 21,281 of CATKFO010000071.1, read as the reverse complement.
AATAAACTCTATTCTTTTGAAAACTCTTGAATCCAAACTGAACAGAGCGTCTTCGACCCCGGGAAGCTGCAAACGCGTGGAGGGATACGACAAACTCGACAAGGTTATCGCTATAGACCAAAGCCCCATCGGGCGAACTCCCCGTTCAAATCCCGCTACGTATACCGGACTGTTCTCCGACATACGCGATCTTTTTGCCAAGACTCCCGGGGCGAAGCTGCGGGGATATAAATCCGGCCGTTTCAGCTTTAATATCCGCGGAGGAAGATGCGAGGCGTGCGAAGGAGACGGAGTAAAGAAGATCGAGATGCACTTTCTGCCGGACGTGTACGTTACCTGCGACGTGTGCCGCGGAAAGAGATACAATCGCGAAACGCTTGAAGTGAAGTACAAAGATAAGAGCATAGCCGACGTGTTGGAAATGACTTGTGAAGAAGGAGCCGAATTCTTTTCCGAAATACCGAAGATCGGCTCGAGGCTTAAGCTTCTCTGCGACGTGGGACTCGGATATATAAAAATCGGGCAGTCTTCAACCACTCTGTCCGGAGGAGAGGCGCAGCGCGTTAAACTGGCGACCGAGCTTTCCCGCCGCTCCACCGGAAAAACAATATATATTCTTGACGAGCCTACAACGGGACTTCACACTGCCGACGTAGAGCAGCTTATAGGAGTGCTTTCGCGATTGATAGAAGGCGGCAACAGCGTGGTGGTTATCGAACACAACCTCGACGTGATAAAGACGGCGGACTATATAATAGACTTGGGCCCTGAAGGCGGAGACCGCGGGGGCGAAATAGTTGTTTGCGGAACGCCGGAGGAAGTGGCGGCCTGCGAACGGTCGTATACGGGCAGATATTTGAAGGACAAGCTAAAATAATCTGGGACAGTACGAACAGTCTACACGTTCGTGCAAACTGAATTTAACCCACGTTAAGATATGTGGCCTATTGGAGCCGGGACGAATTGGCGGAGTCTTTTCACAAAAATTGAAAAAACACGTTAGTATAAAGAAAAAACTTAACCGAGGCGAGAAAATGAGACATTGCTTGGAAGGAGTCTAGTATCGTAATGGAAAGACTTAACGATTACATTATAACTGATAAAAAAGAGATTTCTTTACTTTTGGCTCCGTTTGACAGTTCGCTGACCGTACTTGATTTTTCACTTATAAAAGACAGCATGAGCAATACCGGCTATATGGTCTCTACAAATTCGGGAAAGTATCTTTTAAAGCTGTATTCGAATACGACCGATAAGATAGAGACGGCGGCATATTTGTATTTGAAAGATAAAATTAATATCCCGGAGTTGTTATTTTATGATGGGAGCAAGGAACGTTTTCCATTTGCTTACGCTATTATGGAGTTTCTTGACGGATTGACTTTAATACAATACTTGCGGACAAACTTAAAATATCCGCTGGAAATTGTTTATGAAATAGGCGGCATGTGCGCGTCGATGCGAAAAAGAAAATACGCGCGCGACGCGATACTGGACGATAAGCTTAACATATCGAAAGAACTTCCTAAGACCCGCGAAAAAATATTGGGTTTACTAAGCGAAAAGCCGGCGGAATATCTCAAACCTGAAATAATAGAAGATCTGCGCGGGTTTATTAAAGAAAACTCAGAAATATTCGACGTAATAGAAGCTGAAAGCGTCTTGTGCCACGGCGACTTAGGATACGGTAATATTATGATATCCGGAGGAGAAGCGTATTTAATTGATTTTGAATTCGCTTATTCCGGCAGTATATATAACGACATAGGGCGTTTTTTCAGAAGAAAAGACCCCGACGTACAAACCTTTATAAACAGCTCTGTCTGCGAAGCTTTTGCACAGGGATATAATTCTGTTTCGTCGATTCCTCTGACGTCTAACTGGCTCGCGCTTGCGCGCATATGCGATATAAACTCCATGCTCTGTTTGCTAACATACGATAATGTTTCAAGAAAATGGGTTGAAGATATTGAGCGTGATATTTTATATGCGATCAATTAGATTGTTAAGACTTGAGCCGCCATTACGCAGTATCGTGGCGAATGTAATATAAACGGGTTTACCGAAGGGAGACGCTTCGTAAAAAAGCTGTCTTTCTTATGCTTTTCCGAATGTTTTGACAAAAAATAAAAAGTTATTAAAATTAGAATAAAACAAAAGAATCGGGTTAACGGTGAGCTTTATGGAAACAGGAATTATAATATGTGGCTTAAATGGCGTTGGAAAGAGTACATTGGGGAAAGCTCTTGCTGAGAAATTACATTTTCATTTTATAGATAATGAAGATCTATTTTTCCCTAAGACAGACCCCAATTATATATATGCTTCCCCCCGCACGCGCGAGGAGGTTGAAAAAATGCTTTTTCATGAGATAAAAGAACATAAAAATGTTGTTTTTGCTGCGGTAAAAGGAGATTACGGGGAAACAATTTATCCTTTTTTTCAGTATGTTATATTGATGGATGCTCCAAAGGATATTCGGATGCAACGGGTTATAAATCGTTCTTTTCAGAAGTTTGGCAATAGAATGTTGCCTGGTGGAGATTTGTATGAAAAGGAAGAGGGATTTTTTGAGTTTGTTAAATCCAGATCAGAGAGTACGGTTGAAGAATGGGTACGGCGATTAAGTTGTCCTATCATAAGAGTTGACGGAACAAACCCCATTGAAATAAATATAAATTTTATCATAAATCAGATGAAAAATTGTATTTCAGCTTATAATTGTTCTCCTTGTGCAGACGAAAAAAGTACCAATTAAAAAATTTTACTTTAGTTGATGCTTTTCTATGGATTTTTATGGGCAAAATCCGATGCTCGCCATCTTTGCAGACATGATTGTTTACTTCCTTACGGATGGCCCCCAAAAAGCCGTCTTTGTATATAAGTAAAAGTTTTTATCTTCAGTTATTATAAAAATGAGTATCGCGGAGCAGTCCTGCTTCCGACAATAATTATGTCGAAAAACTCGTATTATCAAGTTTTTAAAGTTAGCGGACTAATAGCAAAAAATAGCCGTTATATAATATAAAAATGTGCGGAGGATATCATGGAACAAATTTATACTATACCTGTAAACGAAGCTTTTGAAGAAGCTCCGGCGGAAGGAGAATGCCCGTTTTGCCGTCTTTATTCAAAACTTCAATCCGACGAGCTGGATCTGATACTCGGCGCGTCTATGATGGAGCCGGACGTTAGAATTAAAACAAATGAGTCGGGCTTCTGCCCAAAGCATTTTGAAAAACTGCTGGACGGCGGAAAAAGGCTTCCTCTGGCCCTAATGCTGGAAAGCCATCTCGAGCATATTGAAGAAATAATAAAACCGGGAATTATGCCCGCGAAAACCGCCGCAAACGCAGCTAAAAAGCTCTCCGCAGTCGCGGACGGGTGCTACATATGCGACAGAATAGAGTACAATTTTTCCCGAATGATAGAGACGGCGGCTCTTCTTTGGCAAAGCGACGAGGCGTTCCGCAAAAAGGCGGAAGGACAAGATCATTTTTGCCTCGGCCACTACGCGCGTTTTTTAGCCGCGGCTAAAGAGCGGCTTTCAAAAAAGGAGCTTGCGGCGTTTTACAGTACGGCGGGTGCCGCGGAAGCAAAATATATTGCGGAGCTACGTGAAGACGTGAGCCGATTCTGCAAAAAATTTGATTATCGTTATGCGGACGAGCCGTGGGAAGGAGCGAAAGACGCGCCTGAACGCGCCGCGCGGTTTCTTAAAGGAGAGGAGGAATAAGAAATGCCAGACTGGAGCGCCGATCAGTATGCTGAATTTGAAAGGGAAAGAACTCTCCCGGCAATAAATTTAGCCGACGCGATTCCTCCGGGAAAGTACGAAAAAATAATAGATATAGGCTGCGGCCCCGGAAACAGCTCCGCGGCGCTCAGAAGAAAATTTCCCAACGCTGAAATAGTAGGAGTCGACAATTCCGAAAGTATGCTCGCCAAGGCGCGAAAGACGTTTCCAGATTTAAAATTTATAAAAGCGGACGTTAGCGATGGGCTTGGAACAATTAACGAGCGCTTCGACATAGCGTTTTCAAACGCATGTATACAGTGGATCCCAAATCACTCTTCGCTCCTGATAAAAATGATGGATTTGCTTAACGTCGGAGGCGTGTTGGCAGTTCAAATTCCGCTTCAGGCAAAGCATCCGATGCATAGTATTATACCGTCCGTTGCCGGCAACGGTAAATGGCGCGATATCTTTAAAGCTCAGCGATCCTATAATAATTTGACTGCCGAGGAATATTACGACGTCTTAAGCGATATTTCATCCGATTTTTCAATATGGGAAACGGTATATATGCACAGAATGCCTTCACATAAGAGCATTGTCGAGTGGTATAAAGGAACGGGCCTGCGGCCGTATCTCGATGTTCTTGACGATAAATTGGCGGCGGAATTCGAAAACGATATACTGAAAGAGGTCGCGTCGCATTACCCTATAAGAAAAAACGGAGAAATTTTGTTCGAATTTCCACGGTTGTTTTTTACGGCGGTGAAATAAATACGATTCGGCTTTTTACAAAAAAGTAAAGTTTAAACTGCTTAAAAAAGCCGTCGCTGAGAGGACGTTAGTCTCCTCGGCGACGGCAATACTTCCGAGCGGATGGCCGGTCAATCAATTAAATGTTGAATACGTCTAATTTCGTCATAAAGGTTTTCTACGGCAAAACGAAGAGTCTTTTATGCAGGAAATTTTACAACCCGCTATTTTTTATAGAAGAAAGACTTAGTATATGAAATTTATGCTTCTAATTCCATGCGCTCTTCTGCCATATTCAGTACTTTTTTTATTATATTGTATGTTTTCGGGATTTTTAATGGATACTGTATTCCATGAAAACGCGCTAGAATTACTTATGTATTTAGGAATGTTTATTTTTATTTCTCTGTGCTGTAATTTGGCGTTTTTTATTCTTTGTATTAAGAGAAAATGGAACGCAAGGCAAGTTTCGCTGATAAATATGTTTGTTAAGCTGATTCATATTCCCGCATATACTATAATATTTGTTTTGGGACTTATTTTTTCAGTAACTGTTTTTACTTTTGCGATTTCTTTTATATTTATTATAGTCGACTGTTTGACAATATTTATGACGGGACTTATTGGAACATCGGCTGTTATTCGATGCTACAGGGAAAATAAAGTTTCGAAAAAATCAGCTAAAATAATCGCATTTTTTCAGTATATATTCTGTGTAGATATTGCTGCGTCAATTATTCTTTACATAAGAAGCGGTAGAAAAGCGTCAGTTATCTAATCATGGCCGACAACATAAATAATTTTAAACACGCTATATAAAGCAGCTGGTTTTTATTAAGCTGAGAATTCAAGAATAAGACAAAATTCCATTTTAGTCATTGCTCTTTCCTTCTTCGAAAAAGCAATGACTAAAATACTTTTTCTAACAATGACATACGACAAATGATAGAGTTGATTGACGTTCCCCTGTCGGCAATACTTCCGCTCGTGATATTTACAGTCAAGCTGCGGCGATTTCTTAAAAGAAAGAAGTATAAGTCTCTCTCGCTTTTTTCGAGAAAAAAGCTGAGCAAAAAAGCTATGGCGGCGGCAAAAATCTTGCGCGGATTACGTCCTGCTACGCTGGAATGAAGCAAAACGAATCCCGCTTAGGTATCTCTTGAAACGAAGCTTTCCTACAGGTAAACTCACGTTTCTCAAAATGAAGAGCTTGCGCCGTTCTTCGGCGTAACCTTCGCTCACGCAATATAAAATAGGCGCGAGGTGTTATACAGTCGTATTACACTAATTTGCAAACTAAATTGAGTTATCGCAAGGTTTATCGAAAGCAAACCGTAAACATATAATACTAACGCGTTGCTCTTGGAACCATATTCGGCTGCCGCTCAACTTCACTACGCTTTCTTTATTTAATAAGTCCGGCAAACTCGTCTATAGCGTTCTCGAACTCTTTGAGAGCGCTTTTTATCGTTTCAGGCTTCGTCAAGTCCACTCCAGCGACTTTAAGCTCTTCAATTGGATAATCGCTGCCGCCCAACGACAAAAACTTCAGATAATTTTTTGCGTCTCCTGTTTTGAGAATTTCATTCACAATAGCGACGGCGGAGCAAAATCCCGTAGCGTATTGATATACGTAGTAAGCGCGGTAAAAGTGAGGAATATACGACCATTCGTATTTCATTACGTCGTTTATTTTAGCGCCTTTATAATATGTTTCCAGAAGCTCGCCGTAAACTTCCGACAATGCGGCGGCTGTGAGAGGCTCTCCGTTTTGCTGCATACGATGAGCTCGAAGTTCGAACTCTGCGAACATGGCCTGGCGGAATACCGTGAGGCGGAAGCCTTCCATGAAATGATTCAGAATATACGCTCTCTTGCGTTCTTCCGTTTGAGTTTTAAGGAGATATTTTGTAAGAAATACCTCGTTTACCGTAGATGCAACCTCGGCCGCCATAATACTGTATTCATTGTCTACGTACGTCTGCGCTCGGGAAGAGAAAAAGGAGTGCATAGAATGGCCAAGTTCGTGAGCGACTGTGTACAGATCGTCCAGCTTATTCGTATAGTTCAGCAGTACGTACGGGTGCGATCCGTATACTCCGCAGGAATATGCTCCGGATCTCTTTCCGCGGTTTTCGTATACGTCCATCCAACGCTCGTCGTACGCGCGGTCAAGCAGGGAAGCATATTCCTCTCCAAGCGGAGCGAGAGCCGATTTGATTATTTCCTTGGTGACGTCGAAGGGTACGTCGAAATCCGCGTCCGCCACGATAGGAACGTACATGTCAAACATATCTATTTCATCAAGTTTTAGAGCGCGTCGTCTTACGTCTATATATTTTCCGATCAAGGGAAGGCCTTCGCGTATCTCGGAAAGCAGACTGTCGTAAACAGCTTCGGGCACGTTGTCGGCGAAAAGGCGAGCCGAGCGAGCGTCGTCAAATTTTCTGAGAGCCGCGGTGCAGTTGTCCGATTTAACCGAGCCTGAGTACAGCGCGGCGGAAGTATTGATATATTTCCCATATTCTCCGAAAAAGCTTTCAAATGCGTTTTCTCGAACCGTCCGATCGGCGCTGGCTCGGTATACTCCGAAGTTGCCGTTCGTCAGTCTTACTGAAGCGCCGCTTTCGTCTTTTATCTCCGGAAATTCAGCGTCCACATTAAAGAGCATACCGTAAGCGTCGTACGGAGCTCCAGCAACCTCTGAAAACATGGCGAGCATACGTTCTCCTTCCGCGTCGAGCGTATGTCTGCGGGCGCGGACGATATCCTTTACATATCTACGATACTTAGACATTTCTTCGCCGGAAGTAATCGATTCAAGCAGCGAATCGTCCATGGAAAGCAGGAGAGGATTTATATATGCGGTTGCGGTTTGCAGTTTTACAAAAAGGTTTTCCGCACGAGACTGCATGCTTTGCGATTCCGGATCCGACCCGTCGGAGTCTTTTTTTAGCATAGCGTATACGTATACTTTTTCAGCGCGCTCGGTAACGTTCATAATCGCGTCGAAAGCTTTTCCAGCGCGTTCCGACGACGCGGTCAAATCTTCTTCGTATCCTGCGAGAGAGGGTATGAGCTCTTCGATCTCTGCAAACTCTTTTTCCCATGCCTCGTTGTCAATGAAGATCGGGGAGAGATCCCACATATACGCTTGATCCATGTCTTTTCTTTCGTTCATTTCGGTAATCCTTTCTGAATTATTTGTAAAAATTAAGGTTTCACTAAATAGAAGTATATCATATCGCTCGCACAGTGTCAATAAACGGAAATTATATAAAAGCGTTTCTCGTCTTTTCGAAACAACGACGGTCCCTTTTGTCCCAAAGTGCGAATTGAATTTATTCCATACTTTCTTTAAAGGGAATGTTCCCATTATGATTTTTGCCTAAAACGACAAATATATTTTATTAGTTTCGCAGAAGATTTTCCGAGGTCGTTTGTTTAGCGAAATGTCCTGAGCACTAACGAACATAAAATTATGTCGATAAATTGTTTAAACAATTGTCAAAAATATATTGACAGTCTGTGCCCTCGGCGCTATACTATACAAAATACTTTTTGGAGGCGTGGCAATGCTCTATTTATTTGACCGTTCGAATAATCATAATAGACCTAACGTTCAGTCCGTTCATTCTGCAAATTGGCATAGAACCGGGCTTGCTTCGCCGTACCCTTATCAAAATAGTTAGATTTTCTATACCGATAAGATATAGGCGGCGCAAGCTATCATGTTTCGGGTAGCGGCGCTGTTTTTTTTTATTTATTTTTAGGAGGAAGAAACTATGAACGTCAAAGAATACCTTACAAAGTATTACGAGAACTCCGACGAAGACGCTCGGCTAAGATCTCGGCATGGAATGGTCGAATATCTGACGACCATGAGATACGTGAAAAGGTATCTAAGGCCCGGTATGCGTATTATTGAGATCGGAGCTGGAACAGGACGATATAGTCATTCCTTAGCTCGGGGCGGATATAGCGTGGACGCAGTGGAACTAACTGAGCACAATATCGCTATATTTAAGCAAAATACTATTGAGGGAGAGCCGGTTACAATCGCTCGGGGCAATGCGACGGACCTGTCCACTTTTGAGAGCGACTGTTATGACGTAACGCTGCTACTCGGACCCATGTATCATCTTTTCACAACTGAGGATAAGCAAAAGGCTTTGTCAGAGGCTATACGCGTTACCAAAAAAGGCGGAACAGTTTTCTCCGCATATTGCCTTAATGAAGCGACCATGATACAATTTTGTTTTAAGCGCGGCGCGATAAGAGATCCTGAATATTACGGTAAAATTGACAAAAAGACGTTCAAATGCGCGTCGGAACCGTCTGAAATCTTTGAACTATACCGAAAGGAAGAAATCGACGAACTTATGTCGCTCTTTAACGTCGCCCGTCTGCACTATGTCGGAACGGATATGTTTACTCGCTATATATCCGAATGTGTGGACGATATGGACGACGAGACGTTTGAACGTTATCTCAAATATCATTTTACTATTTGCGAGCGCGCCGATTGCGTCGGGGTTTCGAATCACTCTCTGGATATCTTTAGAAAAGAATAATCATTATGCTTATTTAGAGCTTCTTTAAAATAACGAAGCGTCATACATACGTGATGAAAAGTTTTAGTAAAGCCTTGGCAGAGTCTGTTAAAAAGCGTCGTTTAATTTTAAAGCGCATATTGCTTGGATTTTCGACAATAACGCCGTATAAATCTCTAGCCTGGATTCGAACGGCGAGAGTGAGAGTCATGCCGTAGAGCGGCGCAAGCTTTTCATTTTGAGAAGCGTAAGCATTTTTATTCAAGGAGAATACAAGAAGCTTTTGCCGCCGCTCAGACTTTTTTCGGAACCTTTTAGAAAAAAATTTAGAAACTCTTATTTTAAGAATAAAACCAATTCATATATTTTGGGGACCCTTTACTTACATTTAGAAGGGTAAAAATAGGGAGATAAAATGAGCTCGATTAAATATGGCTTTAAACGACTCTCTGAAAAAGAGTCGGACGTTATCGGAGAATTATTTGTTAGTGTTTTTGAAAAAGAACCGTGGAACGACGACTGGTCGAATGAAAATCAGTTAAAATTATATATTCATGATTTGGTTGGGCAAAGTAATTCCCTGACTTTTGGACTATACGAAAAAGAAGAGCTAATTGGAATATCTATGGGGCGTATAAGGCGCTGGTATTCAGGATCGGAATATTATATTGACGAATTATGCATAAGCGCTTCGAAGCAAGGGCGGGGCATAGGTTCGTTCTTTATTGAGAAGATACAGGAAGCTTGCAAAGGGTTAGGACTATCTAACATCTTCCTTCTGACGGACAAAGACGCGCCTGCGTTTGAGTTTTATAAAAAGCGAGGATTTCATGAGGCAAAAAATATTACGGCGTTTTCAAAGCGGCTATAGAGGAAAATGGACTCCTCGGATCAAATAGTGAAATACCTCTCCCGCATTGCCGTAGTTTGTTTTTCTAAATGAAATATAAAGATTTTATCGAAAACAAACTAAATGTTCTTACATTAAATAAGAAACCGCTATATAGACGCCGGGCTCTTTTACTTGACAAATTAAAAAATAGCGGTAAAATATAAGCGTGCGAGAATCGCGATACGTGCGGGGATATAATTCATACGCCGATCTTCGCGGCATAAGTATTGATAAAGAGTAAAAGGAAATAACAATGGTCGGAGGATATTCGGCGCTTGCGCCGGTATATGATAAACTGAACGGAGACGTGAACTATCAAGAGTGGGCGGATTTTTTTGAAGCGGCGTTCGATAGCTTTATGACTAGCCGTCCGGAGCTTGTTCTTGATCTCGGTTGCGGCACGGGTTCCATGACGTTAGAGCTTGCCGCTAGAAGGTACGATATGATCGGCGTCGACATATCTCCGGATATGCTGTCGGAAGCGTATATGCGAGCGGCGTCTGAGGGGCGGAGCGGGGTTTTGTTCCTTGAGGGCGACGTATGCGATTTTGAACTTTACGGCACGGTCGGAGCCATAGTGAGCTGCCTCGACGTTATCAATCATCTAACCGATATCGACGACGTAAGACGATGCTTTGCGCTGGCGCATAATTACCTTGACCCTGGAGGACTATTTCTGTTCGACGTTAATACTCCGTATAAATTTAAAAGCGTATACGGAGATAACGATTACGTTCTTGAGGAAGACGGAGACGTGTGCGTGTGGAGCAATCGCCTTTCCGACGACGGTACGATGTGCGATTTTAGACTGTCTGTGTTTCGTCGGCAAAAGGACGGCCTCTACGTGCGAAAAGATTCTATTCAAAGCGAGAAATGCTATGGAGATAGCGAGCTGAAAAATATGCTTGAAGAGGCTGGATTTGAAGTTTGCGGCGTATGGGGAGATTTCAATTTTTCCTTGCCGGACGAAAAATGCGAGCGATGGTACTTTGCCGCGAGAGCAATAAAATAACTTGGCGAACCATCAGCGAAACGCAGCGCGAAATAAGGACGTAGGCTTGCTCAAAAAATAAAAAAGAAAAAATATGAAAAAGGTATTGACATTCGAATTCGTCTGTGATATAATAACATCCGTCGCAAGGAAGACAACGCGACGGATACGGGAGCATAGCTCAGCTGGGAGAGCATCTGCCTTACAAGCAGAGGGTCATAGGTTCGAGCCCTATTGTTCCCATCACCGCAATAATTTTGCGGTTTTGGCCCGGTAGTTCAGTTGGTTAGAACGCTAGCCTGTCACGCTAGAGGTCAGGGGTTCGAGTCCCCTTCGGGTCGCCATTTTTGTTATGCCGTGATCTCCGGTCACGGCTTCGAATGCCTTTGTAGCTCAGTTGGTAGAGCAGAGGACTGAAAATCCTCGTGTCGTTGGTTCGATTCCGACCGGAGGCATACGCGGATTTAGCTCATTTGGTAGAGCGCGACCTTGCCAAGGTCGAGGTGGCGGGTTCGAGCCCCGTAATCCGCTCCACTAACACGGACACAGTGATCGAAACTCGTGTCCGTGATTTAATATGGCGCCATAGCCAAGCGGTAAGGCAGAGGTCTGCAAAACCTTTATCCCCGGTCCGATTCCGGGTGGCGCCTTAAAAAGAGTGCACGAAAGTGCGCTCTTTTTGTTTATATATGCTAAATAAATATATAAAATAGGCGTTATAACAGTAATTATGCACACTTGATTTTTTCTTTTAAGTTCTGTTATTTTGTACGTCAAGTGAGTTTTCAGCTTTTTCAAAACAAGATTGGTTTCTAAATTGGTTTCCAAAGTTGAAAGGTAAACTAATTATGAGAACACAAAACAGAAGTTACGGAGAAGGCTCAATCTATCAAGTATCGGACACAAAATGGGTAGCAAAAATCAGTCTCGGACAAGATATGTACGGAAAAACAAAAGTAAAACAGTTTTCGGGAAGTACGGAAGCGATCGTCAAGAAAAAGCTGCGCGACTTCAAGAAAAGCAGTGATTTTTATTTAAAGCACATTCCGAGCACAACAACAATTCAAAATTATTTTGAAACATGGCTGAAAGAATATCAATATAATAAATTAAAACCGCTTAGTTATGATAGGTTAGAAAGTACAGTGCATAATCATATTTATCCCAATATGGGCAGACTTGCCATTGATAAAGTCACAAGAGATAATGTACAATCTCTTATAAATCAACTTTATAAGGAACAGGAGCTATCATATTCAAGTGTGAAAAAGGTATATGTGGCTTTAAATTCATGCTTTAAACATGCTATGCTTGATGATGTTATAACAAAGAATCCGTGCGTTGGTGTTATTCTTCCCTCAGGATCAGAAAAAACAAAGCAAATCACATCTTTTTCCATAGGAGATGTTGAAAGGTTGAAAGAGGAACTTAATAAGACTACAACGCACGGAAAACCTATGTATCAGTATGGACAGGCTTATTTGCTTATATTAAATACGGGAATGCGAATGGGCGAGGCTCTTTCTCTCTGTTGGAGTGATGTTGACTTTAATAATATGACAATAACCGTGAGAAAAAATATTGCTCTTTCCAAAAGAAGAGATAAAGCAGGCAACAAGACAGGCGGTTACGAACTAAAGATGCAAGAGAGCACAAAAACATCAAGCGGCAACAGGACTATTCCGATAAATAAATCGGCTCTTTCAGTGTTATATAAGCTGAGAGATGGAAACAATACTCCGTATGTTATCGTGAACAGTAAGCAGCATAATGTTCTGCCAAGTAACTTTGAGAGATGTTTTCATTCTGTGCTGAAAAATGCAAATATAGAAATGTGCGGCGTTCATGTGCTCAGACACACATTTGCAAGTATGATGTTTGGGAAAGGCGTTGATGTGAAAATTATTAGTAAATTGCTCGGACATTCTACAGTTAAAATAACATATGATACATATGTACACCTTTTTGAAAGTGATATAAGCAAGATAACATGTGTATTGGATTGAGAATATAACAACAATAGAACAACTTTACAATAAGAATAGAGCATGATTACAACAAGAATATAACGTCTTTATAACAACTTTAACTTATAAAGCCATCGGAAAACTATGTCCGATGGCTTTAGTCATACATGCTTAAAGCTTGCTTTAGAAGTAATTTATATCTCTCAATAACGGGAGAGGGAGACAAAATGACAGCGTCTGAACCGAATCCGCATAGCCATGAGAAGAATTGATCGCTTACAGATACTATAGCCGATACTGTAAAATGCTCTTCTCCGTCTTTGTTATACAGCACGTTCTTAGTGCCGAATCTATCTACCGCGGTATCAAGAAGATTGTTTATAAATCTGATAGTCACGCGGCAGGATTCGCCTCTGTACATTGAAAAAGTCTGCTTTGTGTATTCCTCTATATCAATCTTTTTGAACTCTTCCGCTCCCTCTCGCGGCTCGTCCAAAAGACAAACGTCTTTCATTCTGTCTATTCTGTAAGTCCGCATAGCTCCTTTACTGCTGTTATAAGAAAGCAGATAATAATTCCCGTCGTTTATAAGCATTTTATAGGGACTTACTATTCTCGTTCCGCCTCTTTTGGATATTTGAATTTTCACGTCGTTTACGGAATGCGTAAGGTATGTAAAGCTGATCTTTCGCGGAACTTTGTTTCGCATAGCGTCGTTTATAACGCTTATATTATTAAGAACTTGCTTGTTGGAAGTTTTGTTTCTGTCGGTGAGAAAAGCGTCGTGCTTAATGTTTTCGGCTTCGTCAAGGCTTACTAAACCGCAGATAACGTCTACAAGTCTTTTTGCTCGCCCTTCTTCAAGGAATTTAGCGGAATAGACGCATTCAGCCATTAGGCGTATATCGTCCGCGTCATAGCCTCTGTCTTGAATGTAGAAGCCTTTGTTTTTCTTGTAGGCGATATATCTGTTTTCCATATCTTCTACAGCTTCTTCGGCTTCTTCGAGACTTACGCCGTTCTCAACGGCGTACATTACTGTGTTTATGTCGGCTATATCTCTGTAGATTGAACGGCGTTCCGCGCTGATATCGAGTGAATTAAGATAAGCGGTTATAGCCTTGCTCGGCGCAAAAGTAGTCTTGCCGTCGGTATTATCCAAAAGATAGCGTAAAACCAAATACGGCTTAATTCTCTGATGAGATTTTCGTCCTTTTCCACCTTCCATACGCTCTTTTTTCTCCTTCCTTTTGGTTAATTATAACATTATCGTTTGGTAATTTCAAGATTCTTATACCGAATTTTGTAAGTTCATGTTGACATGGGAATCGTATGCGTGGTATAATAAAAATGCCACACAATTGAATATTGTTTTATCCAATCAAGGGGAAATACTTTTATTTTGTTAAAAAGTGTTTTCTCTCTTTACTCATACCTTGATTGGATAGAGATTGTGTGGCAACAATGGGGAGATTCACTTTTTGGGTGTGTCTCACATTGGGGCGCACTTTTTTTATTGCAAATTTATCGTATAAATTTCGGAGGTATGGTATGGCGCAAATAGCAGATATCATCAAATATGAGGGTGACAATAATACCTTCATATGGAAGCACCCGTGCGAGGACTTCAATTCGCTTACTCAGCTTATAGTCCACGAGTCTCAGGAAGCAATATTTTTTATGAACGGGCAGGCTCTCGACATGTTCGGAGCGGGTCGTTACACTCTTGAAACTCAAAATATTCCTAAAATCGGGAAAGTTTTAAACCGCGTTACGGACGATAAAACGCCATTTCATTGCGAAGTATATTTTGTCAATAAAACTGAGCAGATGGCAATCAAGTGGGGCACGGACAGTAAAGTACAGTACATAGAACCTACGTATGGATTTCCTCTGTCAATCGGAGCGTCGGGCGAAATGTCGCTTCGCGCGGAAGACAGCCGCAAATTACTTTTAAAGCTAGTCGGGACGGAAAATTATCTTACACAGCAAAAACTAACAAGCTTTTTCCGCGCGTTTCTTATGACTCGCGTAAAAACATATATAGCGCAGGTCATAAAAGCAAATTCTATCAACATATTTGAAATTGACGAAAATCTTACCACCTTTTCGGATTCGATAAAAGTTCTGCTTATAGACGATTTCGCGTCATACGGAGTCGCGCTTGAAAGTTTTTTCGTTACTACGGTAGTAAAACCCGACGGCGATAAACAGTACGAAAAATTCAAGGAACTGCATTTCAGGCAGTACGCCGATATAGCTGAAGCAAAGCTAAGACAGCAGACTGATATAATATACGCGCAGACCGCGGCTCAAAAGACGGTCATAGAATCTCAGGCAATTGCGACAAAGAGAGCGCAGGAAGGATATACATATCAGCAGGAGCGCGGTTTTGACGTTGCACAGGACGCGGCGCGAAATGAAGCTGTCGGACAGTTTACCAATATGGGAATCGGACTCGGCACAATGGCTGGAGTCGGGGGAGCTGTCGGAGGCGTTGTTGGTAACGCCGTAAACGGAGCTGTTGGAAATGCAAATGTGCAAAATGACGCGAGAACATGCGTTAAATGTTCTTCGCCTCTTCCCGAAAACGCTAAATTCTGTCTTAACTGCGGCGAGAAAGTTGAGCTGTCCATGCCGAACGGTATTATTATATGTCCCGAATGCGGTAAAACCGTTCAGGCGGGTAAATTTTGCCCTGAGTGCGGACGCAAACTTATAAATGTCTGCCCAAAATGCGGAAAAGAACTGCAAGAGGGAGCAAAATTCTGTCCCGAATGCGGCGAAAAACTTTGAGAGGGACTAAATCGCATAAGGAGAATTAATTGATATGAAAAAACTTTTTAAATCTTACGCTGTGGCATGGGCGGTAATGCTTGCTCTTTTCAATGTTGCATGCTTTGTATCTCCGTCCGAGGCTTACGGAATGACAAAGTTCGGCGGCGCATTTTGGTCGGGATACATATTTATAACATTAGCTTTTGTCGGACAACTCGCGTGCGCGTATTATGCTTTTGATACCAAAAGCGCAAAGAAACTTTTTTATAATATTCCGATTGTAAAGGTCAGTTATACGGGACTTGCGCTGACGCTCATTTTCGGCGCGCTCTGCATGGCTGTTCCGAATCTTCCGAATTGGGCGGGCGTTATGGTATGCGCTGTTATTCTTGCGTTTACCGTCGTAGCCGTGATAAAAGCTAAAGTCGTATCCGATGAGGTTGAGCGGATAGACGATAAGATAAAGGCGCAAACGAATTTTATAAAAATGTTGACTTCCGACGCGGAAAGCCTTATGGCTAGGGCAAAGGGCGATGAAGCCAAAACGGCTTGTAAAAAAGTATATGAAGCCGCGCGCTACAGTGATCCGATGTCAAACAGCGCGCTGACAGATATTGAAGCAAAGATAAGCGAACGCTTTGACGCTTTTGGAAAATCAGTTGTAAGCGGAAATACGGAAGACGTACAGACTATCTCTGATGAGGTTGTAATGCTAATCAGCGATAGGAATAAGAAATGTAAGGTTTGAAATAATCTACATAAAGATTTTAGCAAGGTATGGTGTATTATGGATATGCAAGAATGGATGAAGAATGCAATTAAAGCAATTGAATCGGAGATATCTTTTAATCAAACTTTTGAACTGAAATCATTATTTAAAGAGTGCTTATGGAAAAATCTCAGTAAAGGAGAGAGAATTGGGTTCGGAAAATTTTTTGCTAATGAAGTTAGGGAAGGACGGGTTGAGAAAGTCAGTGCAATTGAACGTGGAAAAAATAATCATTCAAAATATATAAAGAAATAATTTTAATGGGAGTTATATAATGAAACAATTAATTTGTGAGATGTGTGGTAGTACGGAGCTTATGAAGCAAGACGGAGTTTTTGTTTGCCAAACTTGCGGTACAAAGTATTCCGTTGAAGAAGCAAAGAAGATGATGGTTGAGGGTACAGTTGATGTTACTGGTACTGTTAAAGTCGATGATAGTTCAAAAGTTGATAATTACTATACATTGGCAGAAAACGCATATGAAGCCAGCAACAAACAAGAGGCGGAAAATTATTGCAACAAAATTATAGAAATAGATCCAACGAACTACAAAGCGTGGTTTTTAAAGGGTAAAGCCGCTGGTTGGCAATCTACCTTGAGGAATGTTAGAATTGAGGAGTCTGTAAACTGCTTTACAAAAGCTATTGATAATGCTCCAAATGATGATGTTAATAATATCAAGAAACAAGCGGCTTCAGAGATTTCTTCATTATCTAAAGCACTTATTAAACTTTGCTGTGATAATTTTGCAAATTTTCCTTCAGATGAGAACAAGGCTGCCATTTTTAGTAATCTCAAAATGGCAAAATTATATGCATTACTTTTATTAAGTAAGTGCGGAGTAAAGCCTACCGAATTTAATAATGAAATTGCAATTATGATGAATAATGCTGTGTGTAGTGCTTGGAAGAATAAAATTACATATGATTATAATAGATCCGAGAAACCTTCTAAATATTTATGGGAAACTTTTGTGAAGTGTTGTTTCGCATGTATTGACATTCTAACAGAATCTATCAATTTGTCCGATATCGACAAAGTCCAAGCTTATAAGAATCTGATTGATATCACAACAAAGTTAATTAATGCTCGCGGATATTCATATGAAGGTGGTTATACAAGAATTTGGAATTTAACAGATGAATTAAACTCTAAATATCTTAACAATATAAAAAGGTATCATCAAAAAATCAAAGAAATTGATCCTTCTTATGTAATTCCTGAGAAAACGCCTTTACAATCTAATGGTTGCTACGTCGCTACAGCAATTTACGGCTCATATGATTGTCCGCAAGTATGGACTCTTCGCCGTTATCGTGACTATACCCTCGCTGAAACTTGGTATGGTAGAGCGTTTGTCAAAACATACTATGCAATAAGCCCAACTCTTTTTAAATGGTTTGGACATGCGGAATGGTTTAAGAAGTTATGGAGAGGGAAGCTTGATCGTATGGTTGAAAGTTTGCAAGACAAAGGCGTTGAATCTACTCCATATGAAGATAGAAAATGGTAAGCAGAAAGTAATGCAATAAATGAACGATGAAAAAATAATTATACCAACAAAAGAAGAAGTTAAAAAACTTCTTATGACTACAATGAATGACAAAATTCTTCAGAAGCAAACGATAGGTGAACTTCTAGGAATGAAATTGATTCACTACTGCCTAAAATCGAAAATGAACCTAAATGGGGATATGAAGGATTAAAAAAATTTTTTGATCTTTATTGAATTTATTCATCGGATACTTTCGAAGAAGCATTAAATAAATTAAAATAAGAATGAAGCCGCATTCATTACAAAATCCCATTCAAAAAATGGATGGGATTTTATGCTATGCTGTTTTACAAAAATATTGAATATATCTTTCTCATGGAATATGAAAAACAAAAACATCGCCGCATAATTATTTGTCAAAAGAAATATTCGTTCAACATTATATGTTTATTTATTTCTATAATACTGCGCGGACGGCTGTATACGATTCCGGTAAAAACTATTCCGTAAACCGTATATTATAATGCTTACTTATACGGTAAGCAGAGAGGATTTTCTACTATTTTTATACGTTTGACGGTTAATCTCCAATAGAGAAAGAAAAAGAGTCGAATTTCTTCGGCTCTTTTAAACTTATTCTTCTGCATTATAACTTTGCGGTATTTCGTAAAAGTCGTAAATATTGCCTTTGCGCCGTACGATATATCCTTTTTTTATGAGCTTATTCAGCTAATCATAATAAGTCGAGCGCGGCATTCCTATAGCGTTTTCAACGGCGACAGGCGAGAGGGCAAGATTAAAATTATCGGCGTTGGACGCAAAATACAGATATAATATAGCCGCGTGCGCTCCGAGGTTACGGCAAGCGGCGTTCCAATTATCATTGCTTATGCCGAGAAAGTCTTTTTCAAGCTTTTCTCTGTGTATTACAACTTTCTTTTGGTTCGGATATGTCATTGGCTCTCTCCCGACAAAGCGTCTAAAGCGTCGTCTATAGCCTTTATCTTCCTTGCGGCTTCTTTAGAATCCGCTGACAAAAGAATTTCTTCTGTAATTTCTCGTTTAAGCTCCGCAAAGGCTTGTCTTAATAGCATTTCTTCTTTAAGCAGATTTTTCTATAGAACGGCAATATTAGGATTCTCAAAATTCTGCTGTAGAATGTTTCTTTTATGCTGAAAATACATATCTAAATATTTGTTTGTCATATTGCAAACTCCTTTATATCTTTTTATAAAAAGTTTTCTTCAACTTTCTATATATATTATATCATATAATTTTATAAAAATAAAATATACGATTCTCGTCTAAGTCGGGGCGGGTACATTTCGGGAATCATATATTTTTATTCTGTATAATGAATATGTCTGCTCAGAGATTTTACGAAATAGGATTTTGTATTCAAAAACAAGACTTATGAATACGTTCCAATAGTGAGTGATGGAATGAGCGATGAAATGATAGATGGAATATATAAATAATCTTTAATAAAAAACCACTTCTTATCCTTGTGGAGCTTAAAAAGGAGTATCGTTATCCCAGCGCGAAGCGCGGGATAATCGATACTCCTTTTTATATAATTCCATAAGAAGAAAGTCGTTCGTTTATAATATCAATCAGCATATCAATCTTGTTAAGATAAAAGTCGTTTATCTCCGCTATCGGCTTTTTAAACAGATAGCCTCCTACTTCGCCTCTCATGGCATAATAAGCCGCAGTCTTGTCATTCGTCTTTTCAAAAGAGTTCCAATATGCCTTCCATCCTCTTTTGTATAGTTCATGTGGAATTTCTTTTATCTTTCCGTTTATCGTACAATAGTATCTAAAGTCGAATATCGAAGTCCATATATAACCAGCCTTTTCAAGCTTATCAATCCAATTTGATATAGTTTGTCTTGAAACATACTTGTTTTTATCGCTCAAAACCTTAACCAATACGTTATACGGCGTTCCCCTGTAATCTTCATAATTCCAAAAGAGATACATAAAGTGCATGAGTCTGTCAAAGTCTGTGTTTGAGTCAAATTTAAGTTCGGTTATGCAGAAGAGTTTGAATTTATCTTTTATTTTAGTTATTGTAAAGGTTATATTTTTTCCTCTTCCTTCCGTGATATATTCTACTCCGTATCTGTTAAGCTTTCGCCTTATTCCCTGATTATCGGCTGTCTCTAAGATTTCCGCCATTTCAGCTTTACTATAAGTTTTTAACTCTAACATATCTTAATCCTATAATTTTTTAAGTCATGCTCTTAACATATAAATAGAGAGGATATATTGTATGTTAAGAACATGACTTTATTTTTCTATGCGGTTTTAGCTTCGTCAATTTCTAACTTTATTTCGGGATAGTTATTCAAAAACCATTTCTTCACTTTTGGATAATGCGAGTTGTGACAGGCGATTATATCCTTTAAGTTTTGATATTCGGCAAACATCTTTTCAGAGTTCTCATGCGAGCGTATGTAGTTCTCAATATATTCGTATGTTAGTCCCTTATATGTTTCTTTGCTTTTGGGTTTGTTTATTGTTCTTAGAGAGACGGCAAAATCGGGGAAATCTTCTCTTATGGCTTTTAGTCTATTATATTCGTCTGTATCGGGGAATCTTGATTTTTTAGCGAATCCCGCTGAAAGTATGATTTGCTTTTTGGTATAGTCGATTCTCATTTCACTATGATTTGTTTTCATTATCTCGCTCTCCTATTCTGCTTTACGCGGATTCTTTACCGTTCATGATTTCGTTAATTCTATCTGTATTGGCTATAGCTGACGGATAATTTTTGATAAACCATTTTTTAACCGTAAAGTATGACGCAATAGTTTTAAGTTCATTGAATATTTCAATATTAGCTTCACTGTTTTCGTGATTCATGATGTAGTCTTCCATATGATCATAGTTAAGTCCCTTTGAGTCAGATTTTTTCGAGTGTCTTTTAGTCACTACTGTGTAATGGGGATAATCGCGGCGCGCGCCTTGAAGATCTACATACTCATCTGTGCCGTATACCTGAGCCTTTTTTGCGAATGTTGCGTTAAGTTCGATTGTCTGATTTTTGCTGTTAATTGTGATGTTGTTCGTCATTTTTTCTTACCTCATATTATAATATTTTTTGTTTTTCAGAAGTTTGTTTTCGTCCTTCCTTGTGATTATATTATATCATATGAGGTTGTTTTGCATGTCGTTATAATGGTACTGAGAGAAAATTATTTATACTTTTTTATAAAAAGATGTTGTATAGTAGTTCTATTCTTCTTTTGGAGTTGATTTATTCTTGTTTCAAAGTTGCTTTGATGTTTTTCAGTTGTTGTTTTAGTATTGATATTTTCTTTTTTGCCTTATTGTGGTATAAT
>CATKFO010000070.1 GCA_949747515.1 uncultured Eubacteriales bacterium | reverse complement strand
CCCTCTTCTTCTTGACAAAATTTTCCCTTGGGTATATAATTACAAGATAGATAATAATATAAACAAAAGAAAGGAATTTTATAATAATGAACGAAAACGTTGAACACGGCGGAATAAGCATTGAACTTGAACATATATTCCCGATTATTAAAAAGTGGCTGTATTCTGAAAAAGAAATTTTTCTGCGAGAGATAGTGTCGAACGCCTGCGACGCCGTGACCAAACTTAACAGATTGATTTCACTAGGAGAAGCGAAAAACGTAACGGCGCCTTCAAAAATTACGGTTTCATTAAACGCTGAAGCAAAAACTCTTACCGTGACTGACGACGGCATAGGCATGAGCGAAGACGAACTTCGTAAATACATTTGTCAAATCGCTCTTTCAGGAGCCCTTGATTTTATTCAGAAATACGAAGGCGAAGGAGATACGAACGCCGCCGAGAGCGGAATTATCGGTCATTTCGGTCTTGGATTCTACTCTTCGTTCATGGTTAGCGACACGGTCGATATTATAACGAAATCATATACGGGATCCCCGGCCGTTAAGTGGACCTGCGGCGAAGACGGCCGGTTCGATATTATTACGGATTACGATTCAGCCGACGATTATATCGGAGACCACGGTTCCGCTATCGTAATGCATATAAACGAAGAAGGCGAAGAATTTTTAAATACATACAAATTAAAAGACGTTCTGAACAAATACTGCGCTTTCATGCCTGTCCCGATCTATTTTATAGACGAATGCGCCGAAGTCAAAGAAGATGAAAAGGACAAAGAGCCGACTCCGGTAAACGATCCGTCTCCGCTGTGGCTGAAAAATCCATCAGAGTGTACGGAGGACGAATATAAAGACTTCTATCGTAAAGTCTTTTCGGATTATAAAGAACCGCTTTTCCATATTCACATTAAGGCCGATTATCCGCTTAATTTTAAGGGAATACTATACTTCCCGAAGATATCCAGCGAGTTTGAAAGTCTCGAAGGACAGGTAAAGCTGTACTATAATCAGGTGTTCGTAGCCGACAATATCAAAGAGGTAATTCCAGAGTATCTCCTTATGCTTAAAGGAGTTTTGGACTGTCCCGAGCTTCCTCTGAACGTTTCAAGAAGTTATTTGCAGAACAGCGGCTACGTATCAAAAATTTCCGCCCACATTTCAAAGAAGGTGGCCGACAAGCTTTGCGGCATGTTCTCATCCGACAGAGAAAATTACGAATCTATATGGAGAGATCTTAAAACCTTTGTAGAATACGGCTCGCTGAGAGACAGAAAATTCTTCAGCCGTATGAAAAACTCTATTCTATTTGAAAAAAGCTCGGGAGGATATGCGACGCTCGAAGAATATTTCGGAGAGGACAATGAAAAGGCCGAAAAGAAAGTATATTATACGACCGATAAAACAGCGCAGTCCAAATACATCTCAATGCTCTCTACGCAAGGTATCGAAGTAGTAGTTCTCGATAAACTTATCGACACGCAGTTTATAAATGTGATTGAATCTGAGAACGAAGGCCTTAAATTTGTTCGAGTCGATTCGGGAATCGCCGACGAGCTCCGCGCGGACGGAGACAAAAGCGAGCTTCCAGGAGTGGCGGACATATTCGGTAAGGTCGCGGGTGAAAAAACAAAAATAGAATTCGATCGCTTCAAGGACGAAGGAACTCCGGCAATTCTTCACGTATCCGAAGAGTCCCGCCGTATGGAAGACATGATGAAAATGTACTCTATGGGAGGAGATATGCCAGCGTTCCCAGTCGATGAAACTCTTACGGTAAACGCTGCGTCCCCGCTGATTATTAAGCTGTCCGAAAAATGCGATTCCGATCCCGAGCTGGCAGAAAAAATCGCCTCTCAAATATACTCGCTCTGCCTGTTAAGCCAACGTAAGCTTACTTCAGACGAACTTGTCAAGCTTCTGGACGGTTCGTATAACATCCTCGGTATGCTATGATGAAAGAGAAAATGCAAACGATCTCGGAAAACCTGAAATGGAGTCTTAAGGCAGACCGTGAAAACCGTGATATTATCACAGGAATCATGCGTTCGCTCGCAGTTTTGGTAAAAAACAGATATCCGACAGATATGCCATCGTACGGGTATATATGGGATATATATAACAGAGTTGAAAAAGACGAAGTTAAAGCCGATCGTTATGCAATTTTTATTAAAGAGCTTCACAGCGTATATAAATCGCTTAATCACAATCCGAGGGATCAGATACTTATAAGCGATTCTTCAGAGCATATAACGGGATCCGTTTCTTATGTAAAAAATCCCGCCGCGGAAAAAGCCTTATCGGCCTTCTCCGCGGCAGGGCGTTTGACTCGGGTCGTATCGACGGATTTTAAAAACGCGTGCGAAAACGTATATTACGACAGAACTGAATATTGCCTTCTCCCACTTGAAAATTCTTCCGAAGGATTGCTTTATGCATTCCGCAGACTCGCGGAAAAATACGAATTAAAAATATTGTCCGCCGTAAAGATCGCCTTAAACGACGATGAATTTTTTATAATGGGGCTTTTTTCCTCAGTTACTCCGTCCATCATACCCGGAGGCATATGCGAGCTTTGCGTAGGCGCGGATAGTCCGTGGAACGTCGGAGAACTGGCACAGTCGTTGCCGACTCTCGATTCCTCCATTAAAAGAATAAACTTTATACCCGCCGGAAGAATACCGGGATACTACGCTCATATCTGTCTGAAGTGCGGCGGAGACCCTGCCCCGCTGAATACTTTCTTTAACTCCGCATACCCGAGTTTCACCTATTACGGCTCATATAAATCAATATAGTTGGGAGATACAACATGAATTACCGTGAAAATTATGAGAAATGGTTATCATCCTCGGTCATAGACGAAAGATCTAAAAAAGAACTGCTCTCTGTAGCCTCAAATGAAGATGAAATAAAAGCGCGATTCTCTTCTTATATGGAATTCGGAACCGGAGGTCTGCGCGCGAGAATGGGAGCCGGAACCAATATGATGAACGTATATACCGTAGCTCACGCAACCGAAGGAGTCGCTCGTTTAATAGAATCTCTTGGAGAGGACGAATGCGCCAGAGGGGTTCTTATCGGACGCGACAGCAGAAATAATTCCGATTCATTTGCGCTCCGCGCGGCGGAGGTTCTTTCCTCTCACGGCATACGCGTATATCTGTTCGACGACGTCAGACCCACTCCAGAGCTTTCCTTTGGAGTGCGTTATCTAGGGTGTATCGCGGGAATAAATATTACCGCTTCTCATAATCCGGCGGCTTACAACGGATATAAGCTATACTGGGAAGACGGCGCGCAGCCCACCAAGGAAGCGGCCGACAAGGTATCAGACTATATTTCCGGCGTAGATATTCTTAAAGATGTTCCGTCTCCGTCAGATGCGCGCGGCGATCTTATCGTTTCCGTAGGATCTGAGATAGACGAGGCTTTTCTAAAATGCGTCGCAAAAGAATCCGTATATCCCGATATCGTAAAAAAAGCCTCCGACTCGCTCAAGGTTGTTTATACTCCCCTGTTTGGAGCAGGCGCCAAGCATGTTCCGGAAATTATGAGACGCATAGGGCTTAAGCATATATACGCGGTTGAAGAACAAATGTCGCCGAACGGTGATTTTCCTGGACTTGACAAACCTAATCCGGAATATCCCGCCTCGTTTAAGCTGGGAATCGAGCTTGCTGAAAAGGTTGGTTCAGATATTATTATCGCCACCGATCCGGACGCCGATAGAGTAGGCGTAATGGCGCGAGACAAAAACGGCGGTTTCAAATGTATTACCGGAAATCAAATGGGCTCTCTTCTTCTCGACTATATATTAACCGCTCTTAAAGAACAAAATAAGCTTCCCGAGGACGCCTACGCTATAAAAACTATCGTAACCAGCGAGATGGCCGGAGCGATTTGCCGCAAATTCGGAGTTAAGCTGTATAACGTGCTCACAGGATTCAAATTTATAGCCGAAGTTATAGGAAAACATGAAAAAGAAGGAAGAGGATCTTTCCTCCTCGGTTATGAAGAAAGTTACGGCTATATGAAAGGGCTATACGCGAGAGACAAGGACTCCGTAGTCGCATCTATGCTGATATGCGAAATGGCTGCGTATTATTCTCTTCGAGGCATGACCTTGATAGACGCTTTGGATTCCATATACGAGAAGTACGGATACTACGCGGAAGAATCTGCTGAAATATATATGGAAGGATCCGACGGAAATGAAAAGATCGCTGAAATGATGAATATTCTGCGTAATAGCTCTCCAGAAACGCTTGGAGGAGACAAGGTAGTAAATATTCGCGACTACTACGCGGAAACATCTAAAAATATAATCACAGGCAATATAGAGCCCACAGGCCTTCCTAAATCAAACGTTATGTATTTCATGACAGAAAGAGGAAACGTCGTGGTCGCTCGTCCTTCCGGAACCGAACCAAAAATCAAGTTCTATATTATGGCGAACGGAAAGAACGCGGAAGATTCTTATTCCTCGTCCTCTTCGTGTAAACTGTCTCTTGAGAAATTACTCGGTCTTCCGGCTGGATCCTTGAAAAAATAACTGAGGTTGCGTCAATCTGATTTCAGCCTATTTTCTGTTTACTCCAAACAATTACTAACCCATAAAAAAGCCGCGTCCCGAATGATAAAAGGACGCGGCTTTTTTCGATATAAAACTGAATAAACAACCGAGACTTTTCACTATTAGTTCGCTTGTTCAAGCTTATATACCAGAATATTTTTAGCGGGGGAAAACTTACATAAGCTGATCTATCCAAGCAGCAAGCTGATCTTTCGTTTTGTAGCCTATTTCCGTAGCTACTTCAACGCCTCCCTTAAAAAATTTAAGCGTAGGAATACTTGCTACTCCAAATCTGCCCGCCAGGTCGCTCTCTTCGTCTACGTTTACTTTGCATACCTTAATCCTGCCTTCATATTCAGCGGCAATTTCCTCTATAACCGGAGCGAGCATACGGCAAGGTCCGCACCATGTGGCCCAAAAGTCTACAAGCGCAGGTATTTCCGAAGCAATAACCTCAGAATCAAAATTGTTTGAATTAAGAGTAATTTCCATTTTTATTTTACCTTTCTTATTAATTTAAATTCATTTTAGGAGGAGTTTTGAATTAATCTGTCGAGATAGGGATAAACAAGTCGTATTATTTCTCTTTATAATATAACATACAGTGGCAAAATCCCTCAAATTCCGGGTCTTCGGTCTGTTCTCTGAATTCTTTACACATACATAAAGTTTCTTCAGTTTTTTCAATGCGGCAAGGGCAATATCCTCCGGTTCGTTTCAGCCCTTCTCTTACCGAATCGGCAACTTCCCTGTTCGGATTCAATTTAATCTTCACGACTCTTCACTATCCTCCTTTCGCAATTATTTTAAAAGCATTTATCAACTCTGTGCTGCCGACAGTTCGCAGTCTTTCCGCATCGGTAGCACAGCTCGTTTTCACATTTTCCGTCTTTGAAAAATTCGACGATGTTACGCACGGTGGTCTCCGCAATGCTGCTCAGAGCTTCTTCCGTCAAAAACGCCTGATGCGAAGTCACAAGCACGTTCGGCATAGTAATCAGTCTTGCTAGAGTATCGTCGTCGATTATATGCCCTGAAAAGTCTTCAAAGAACACGTCGTTCTCTTCTTCATATACGTCAAGGCAAGCCGCGCCTATCTTTCGCGATTTTATTCCTTCGAGCAGCGCGTCGGCGTCGATAAGAGCTCCGCGCGACGTATTTACTATAGTCGCGCCTTTTTTCATTTTTTCAATAGCGTCTTCGTCTATTATATGGTAAGTTTCTTTATTAAGAGGACAGTGCAAAGATATAACGTCGCTTTCCTCAAACACCCTCTCAAGAGGCGCGTATTCAATATCCGTTTCCTCTGACGGAAATTTATCGTACGCGATAACCTTCATGCCGAAGCCTTCGCAGATATTTATAAAAGTCCGACCGATGTTTCCAGTACCGATCACGCCTACCGTTTTTCCGTGAAGATCAAAACCGGTCAATCCAGACAAGCTGAAATTAAAATCCTTAGTTCTATTATAAGCTTTATGAATACGTCTGACGGAAGTAAGAAGCATAGCCATAGTATGTTCCGCCACTGCGTACGGAGAATAATATGGAACGTGAACCACGTGAATTTTTTCGTACGCATACTTTACGTCTACGTTGTTAAATCCGGAGCATCTCAATGCTATAAGTCTAACTCCATATTCGTATAGTCTGTCTATTACCGTCGAACTTACGTCGTCGTTTACAAAAACGCATACGGCGTCGCATCCGCGCGACAATTCAGCGGTATCTTCTCCAAGCCTTGTATCGTAAAATTTAAATTTAACGCCGTTTTCTTCGCCGTACTGTTCAAAATACGTTATGTCGTAAGGCTTTGCGTCAAAAAAAGCTATCTTCATATATTTGTCTCCTTATTTTGCGTCCATTGTTTATGACAAATATATTATACTCTTTTATATGCTCTGATAATCGCTGATAAAGCTTTATACAATCTCAAATTTGTTCGTTAACCTGCGTATCGATTTTCCTTTTTAAGAAGAGACGTCATACGAATGAGATAAACTATCATAAGGCAATACATAATTACTAAATATACCGGAAAGAATCCCGTGCCTATGTTCTGCGCCAACACGCCGAACAAAGGCGTCAATATAATCGTTCCTATGCACGCTGACGCCATTTGAGAGCCCATTACGGACTGAGAAATATCCGCGCCGAAATTAGTAGGAGTAAGATGAGTGAGGTTAGGATAAAAAGGTCCGTTTCCAAGTCCCACTAGAAACAAAGCCGCTCCGGATATTTTACCTACCGGGAAAAACATAAGAATCAAAGCGGCTCCAAGCACGCACACTCCAATTTTTACAATTTTCCATGAAGAAACGCGGCTTGCAAGTATACCGGAAATAAACCTGCCAAGCGCCATTCCACCGTAATAAAAAGTAATGATTCTCGCGGCGTTCTCGGCAGTCATGCCGCGGGAATTGACCAAAAACGTGCTGCCCCAAACTCCGGTAGTAAATTCGATTGTCGTAGACGCAAGAAACAACAGCCACACAGCCCTCACCTTAGGCATTTTCGCCATTTCGCTCATTTTTAAAGTACGAAATTCTATATCGGCTTCGTCCAAGTTCCCGACTCCGGCCATACCGCGAGACCCGACTTTTTTCCAAAGAGGAAGAGATATTAACGTAACCGCTGTTACGAACAACTGGATAAAAAACGTAATACGGTATCCGCCTCTCCATCCGCCTTCTCCGCCGAGCGCAACAGACATGAGATACGGGCTGATCGTCACGCCTATACCGTAAAAACAGTGTAAAAAGCTCATATGATTCGCTTTATAATGAAGAGCAACGTAATTATTGAGACCGGAGTCTATAGCTCCGGCGCCGAATCCCATTGGAATAGCTGAAATAAGAAGGAAGACGAATCTGCCCGACAATGAAAAGCCAAGGAGCCCTATCGCAGTAAGCGCGGTAGAAACAGCCGTAACCCTAGGCGTTCCAAAACGAGTTATTAGCCGCGCGCTCATAAGGCTTGAAGTCATAGTCGTTATAGATATAAGAATAGTAATACAGCTCCCAAGAGATATAGGAAGAGAAAATTCCGTATATATAGCCGGCCACGCGGCGCCGAAAAGTGAATCCGGTATGCCGAGGCCTATAAACGTGATATAAATAACAATAAGTAAAAGAGTCGTCATGAATCGCTCCTCAGTATAAATAGCTATGTGGTATTATACCAAATGAAACTATAAAAATCAAGTGGCGCGAGCTTGATTTGCGGATAAGTAATTTTATGAAAGCTACGATTTTATTTATGTAAATAATCGCATAATTTTTACTTTTACATTAAAATTGTGATATAATTATTTAACTGAATTTTGAGTAAAGAGGCGGCGGACGACATCTGAGACGTAAAGACGGACAATATTTCAGGTCGGCTTATGTCAGACCCTATTTGCGTCTCGCGTCCTTCTCGCGAGAGTTAATTTGTCTAAGACAAACAGAAGTTATTTTAAAGAAAGGGACGGCAATAATTTTGATCGGACTTAAACGCGGAACAATCCGACTTTGCGAACACCAAGCGGAATGGGATGAGGAATCCAATAGAACAATAAAAATTTTGAAGCAGCTGCTCGGAGACGCCGCCGACGACGTTCAGCATATAGGAAGCACGTCTATACCTTCTATAAAAGCAAAACCTATTATCGATATCGCGGTAGCAACGAAGGATTTTGATAAAATTCTTAATGTAAAAGACAAGCTTCATAAAAACGGATTCTACTATATAGGCCATCATGACGATCTCGGAGAACAGCTCCTATTTGCAAGCGGAAGCTTTTACGACGGAACGGGCGACGTACAAACTCATTTTATACACGTAGTTAAAACGGACAGTATGGATTTTATAAACTACATAAACTTTCGCGACTATCTTATCAAAAATTACGCCGCCGCAAAAAAATACGAAGAGCTTAAGACGTCGCTTGCCGAAGACTTCGCGAATGAGGAAGCAGGAAGAAAAAAATATCTTGAAGGAAAGCGCGATTTTATAAATTATACTTTGAGAAAAGCGCTCGTAGATTCTTACCTGGGTAAAACCGTCAAAATAAAAATCGACCGGCCTATCGGAAGCGTTCATCCTAAACACGCGGATATTGCGTACCCTATAAATTACGGCTATATTCCCGGCGTTTTAGGCGGAGACGGCGAGGAGCTGGACGTATATCTATTAGGAGTAAGCGAACCGGTAGAGGAATATTCAGCCGATATTATAGGAATAGTACATAGAAAAAACGACGTAGAAGACAAATTAGTCGCCGCGCCTAAAGGAATAGCGTATACTGCGCGAGAGATCAGAAAATTAGTCGAATTTCAGGAACAATACTACGACGACGTTGTCGAAACAAAAGAAGGGAGAGATATATAATGAGAGCGCCTTTTCAAATTTTGGCAATACCTTACAAAAAATCAGACGGAACGCCGATTTACTGCGTATTTCATCGTTCGGATTACGATCAATGGCAATTTATAGCTGGAGGCGGAGAGGACGGAGAATCTCCAATTGAAGCCGCCGCAAGAGAAATATTTGAGGAAAGCGGCGTGAGGGCGAAAAAAATAATCGAGCTGAAATCAATATGCAGTATTCCGATTGAAATTTTCCCGAAAAGGCGCTTATATAACTGGGATGACGAACTGTACGTCGTGCCAGAGTATTCGTTTGGGTTTGAATGCGGCGATAATATAAAGCTTTCTCGCGAGCATACGGATTTCACATGGCTTTCTTATGAAGAAGCTCGTCAGAAGCTCGCATGGGATTCAAACAAAACCGCTCTTTACGAGCTTCACAACCGAATAATAAACAGCGAAGAAGAAATAAAATCGCGCAGACTTGAGACAGTAGAATTCGCCAATATGTGCATGGTATACGACGAATCAAATAAAACTGTGCTAGTAGAAAACAGGGCGGATAAAAAATGGCCTGGGATAGCGTTTCCAGGCGGGCATGTTGAAGCGGGCGAATCGTTCACACACGCCGTAGTCCGTGAGGTATTTGAGGAAACCGGGATAAACATTTACGAACCTCGGCTATGCGGAATAAAAAACTGGATAAAAGATAGTGGAGAACGGTACGTCGTACATTTGTACAAGACGAGTAAATTTTGCGGTGAAATTAAATCATCAGATGAAGGCGCGGTAGAATGGATTCCGTTAGACGAAATTTTTGACGCGCCTCTCGCCAGCGGAATGGATTCCACATTAAAACTGTTCTTTGACGAAAGCCTTTCGGAGCAGTTTTTAATAAAGAAAAATGGAGAATGGATTAGAGAGATAAAATAATTTCTGAGATAAATAAAGAGGAGTTTTTAGAATCTCAAACTATAGTTTAGCCTTATAAGATTTACATAGCCGACTATATATCACAATATATAAAAATCCCGCCGAAGGACGCGCGCATTTTAAGGCGTTTCATATCTTCGACGGAATTTTTATATTGCTTTCAGTCGCGATAAGCTTACTGCTCTTTTTTTTATAAAGTTATTTATACTAGTTTATAATAAAGAGACTAGCTTCACGCGCAAAGGTCGCTTCGTAATAAATTCAGCGTTTTGATCCATTGATGTTTTTGGATGGTTGTCAACGTCTCTTCCAACCGCTATTTCTTCGTCTATAACGTATAAGTAACCCTTTTCCGTACCGTTATGCGTTATCTCTCCATTATCGTCATACGAAAGTTCGGTCGGTTTATGCGAAAATGCTTCTGCAAGAGCTCTCCACTGGGTTATAGAGCTTCCTTCTTTCAATACGTCGAAAGAAACGTTTGAACCGTGATACCAAATACCGTTCTCAATAACGTTTATATTCATAAGCAATTTCCCCCGATCAAAAGTTTTCAGATATCGGATATACCCCAATCACCGCTTATCTATACTTAGCTAGCTCGTCGCTTACGATTTTTTTTATTTCCTCAACGGCGCCGTCGATAGCGATATCCCCTTTCCAGGATTTATCTCTCATTGAAACCTCAAAAACTCCGCGATCCGCAGTTTTAGGAGAAACGACGACTCTCACAGGAACTCCAAATAAATCCGCGTCCGCAAACATAGCTCCCGGACGTATGTTTCTGTCGTCGTACAAAACTTCGACCCCCGACGACGCAAGCTCATCGTATAGCTTTGAAGCCTGAGAATTCACAGTCTCGTCGTCGCATCTGAGATTACATATCTCAACTTGCCACGGAGCTATAGACATCGGCCAAATAGGACCGTAATCGTCGTGGCTTTCTTGGCAAATAGACGCCGCAAGTCTGCCGACTCCAATTCCGTAGCAGCCCATTATAGGATTTTTTGCTTCTCCGCTGGCGTCCAGATACGTCATATCCATGCTTTTTGTGTATTTAGTTCCCAGCTTGAAAATATTCCCTATTTCAATTCCCTTATTGATCGTTATATGCGGCTTTCCGCACGCAGGGCAAACGGCGCCCTCAAATATTTTCGCTACGTCGACATATTCCACGTTTCCTACGTCGCGGACAAGATTTAGACCGCTGTAATGATAATCTGTTTCATTTGCGCCGCAGATCATATTGTCAATTCCTCGCAGTGAAGCGTCGAATACAATGGTAATATCTTTATTTTCCGCAAGGCCCACGGGACCTATAAATCCGGCGCAGATTCCGCTGTTCTCTCCAACTATTCCGGGATGAATTTCCGTCTTTAAATAGTTTCTGAGCTTCGTCTCGTTCACATCGAGATCGCCGCGAATAAACGCTACAACGTAACCGTCGTCGGAATTGCGCTGATACACTACCGCCTTGCACATAGAGGATGCGGAAGTATTAAAACGATTTGTAAGGTCGTCGATAGTCTTACATTCCGGAGTATGTATTTTTTCAAGAGGCGAGGCGCCCGACGGCTTATTTTCAAGTTTTACCTCCGCGGCCTCCATATTAGCGCTGTATCCGCAGTCTGGGCATATTGCGATCGTATCCTCGCCTATTTCAGAGAGAAGCATAAATTCATGAGATACGTTCCCTCCCATCATCCCCGAATCGCTTTTAACGGCGACTACGTTCTTCGCGCCGGCGCGACGGAAAATGTTTTCATAAGCCTTATACTGGACGTCGTAGTAGCGGTCGAGGTCTTCCTCAGACGTATGGAACGAATACGCGTCCTTCATTGTAAATTCTCGAACTCTGATAAGTCCGCCGCGAGCGCGCGGTTCGTCGCGAAACTTAGTTTGAATCTGATATATCATAAACGGATAATCCGCGTACGACTGAGCCGTGTCCCTCGCAAGATGAACCGCCGCCTCCTCGTGAGTCATGCCGAGCACCATATTGTTTCCGGAACGATCCTTCCACCGCGCCATCTCGGAGCCTATAGATCCGTACCTTCCCGATTCCTCCCAAATTGAAGCCGGCATAGCGACGGGAAACATAACCTCTTGGCCGTCCGCTTTATCCATCTCGTCTCGAATTATCGCCTCAATTTTTCTTGTAATGCGTTTACACGGCATAAAAAGCGAATATATTCCGTTAGCCATGTATTTCATATATCCGCCTCTGACCATTAGCGCGTGACTTTCTATTACGCAGTCCGAAGGGGCGTTCTTGAAGCGTTGTCCGAGTAATTTTGATACCTTCATCGTTTTCTCCTAATTTACCGTATCTATTTGTTTTTATTATAACTCGGCAAAAGGATTATGTCAATATTTTAGCGCTCTACCGGTTGACAAGAATAAAAAAAAAGTATATGATTAACATAAGACAATGAGTGGAGTATCTGATGAAAAAAGGATTTGTTTTCGATATACAGCGATTTTCAGTACACGACGGCCCAGGCATACGCACTACCGTTTTTTTAGGAGGATGTCCTCTCAGATGCCGATGGTGTCACAATCCGGAAGGACAGACTGAAAATCCCAAGCTTCGATTTGAAAAAACAAAATGCATAGCATGCGGTCTTTGCGCCGAAAATTGTTCGCTCCATAAATTAAGGGGGGACTCTTGCACGCTTGACAGAGAAAAATGCTCCGGATGCGGCAAATGCGCGGACGTTTGTCCTTCAAACGCGCTCTCTATTATCGGGCGTTATATGTCCTCGGAAGACGTTGTAAAAGCAGTATTAAAAGACGTTTCGTTTTACGGAGCGGATGGAGGCGTTACTTTTTCCGGTGGAGAACCTCTTTTGCAGCCCGAATTTGTGATTGAATGCGCGAATTTATGTAGACGGTTATGCCGTGAAAAAAACATTAGCGTCGCGGTCGATACGTGCGGTTTTGTTCCTAGGGAGACTATCGACGCAGTTATCCCATATACTGATTATTTTTTATACGATATAAAAGCCGCGACCAATGAAATCCACGTTTTAGGCACGGGCAGATCAAACGTCGACATTCTTGACAACTATCGTTATATATCGAATCTCGGAAAAAATATATACGTCAGGATACCTGTTATCGGATCGTTTAACGGCAACGACGATGAAATCACTCGTATTGCAGAATTTTT
This sequence comes from uncultured Eubacteriales bacterium, assembly GCA_949747515.1. Lineage (GTDB taxonomy): Bacteria > Bacillota > Clostridia > Oscillospirales > CAG-272 > RUG11130. The sequence continues at coordinate 2,654 of CATKFO010000070.1, read as the reverse complement.
ATCATGCGCTCCTTCCCATCCAATTTCAGTAACTTTAATACCTTATCACTCGCTTGGACGTGAAAAATACGAGCTTTTCGGTATGGAAGCGCCGAGCTACGAAGAATTTCCCGTTAGTTCCGAAGAAATGGAACGTTTCAAAAAAATAATGGCCGACCACGGGCTCAACGTTTGTGGTAATAAAAACTAAGTTTTTTCGCATAAAGGAAACATTTCACCTATGAATGAAAGAATACGCTTGCTCCGAAAAAAAATGCTGTCGGCGGAACATTCTTCAGCCAGAACAGTTCTTGATCCCAAAGTTTCTTTTTCAAATCTTCCCAAATCAATTCCAGAAAGAAGAGCCGAAGCTCTGTCGTATATTTTTGAAAACATGCCCGTATATATAGGAGACGAAGAGCTTATAGTGGGGTCGAGGACTCTCTTTTACTCTGTAGAAAAGCCCGAATGCGATCCAACGGTAATACCGTCTGGAAATTCGCTTCTTGAGCTAAACACCATGCCTCCCTATTTAAACGAAAAAGACAAGGAGATTTTCCGCGGATTCTTTTATCCCAATAACAGTCCCCTGCACAATGTGGCAAATTACTCTTTTCTTCTGAAAAACGGCGTAGAAGGAATCGTTTCGATGGCTGAAAACTCGTCTAAGAAAACGAAGGATGAATTCCGAGCCGGGCGTCTACGAGGAATGGCGAGAGCCTACCGAGGTTTTTCCGTTTTGATAAGCAGGTATAGCGTAGCGGCCGCAGATATGGCTAAAAATGAAAAAAATGATCGACGGCGAAACGAACTTCTGAGAATATCCGAGGTTTGCGAGCGCATTTCCCAAAAACCGCCGCGCGATTATTATGAGGCCGCTCAACTTTTTTGGTTTGCTCATCTCGGAGTTCTGTGCGAGAACTTCCGAGGGATGTCCTACGGCAGGGTCGATCAATTTTTATATCCGTATTACGATATCGAAAAAGATGAAGAAATACGCGAATTGACGGCGTGTCTGCTCATTAAATTTTCCGATTGCTGCGACATATATCATTATCTTATGGGACATTATAACTCTCAGCACAATATTACGCTTGGAGGAGTAACTCCCGAAGGAGAAAACGCGGTTAACGAGCTTACTTATACGTTCATAGACGCGCTTGACTCAATCAGACTTGAGGAACCTGAGGTTGCGTGCAGAATAAGCAAAAAAAATCCGAAAAATTTTTTGGATAGACTTTGCGCTTTATCAGAATCAGGCCTCAATACGCTCGCCTACTACAACGACGATATATTCGTAGAAAATCTATCGAACGCCGAAATTCCGATGAAAGACGCGCGCGATTATGCGTTTGATCTTTGTCAGGATATTCTAATCCCTGGAAGATGTCAGCTTTTCCGCAGCGCGGATATTGAGCTTACAAAGCTGCTGTTAAAATCTCTCGATCGCGCTGAAAACAACTGTACATTCGACGAATTTATTGATCTATACAAATCTGTTATATCGGAAGATATCGACGATAAGATAACTGCATATAATAATTTTGAGAAAGCGATTACCGAATTTGCAGACGGCGATACTAAATATTTCTACTCGGAAGATACGGATGTCAACGCAGTTAAAGAAGCCGCTGCCGGCCTTATGTCTCCTCTCCCATTTACGTCCGCAATGATTGAAGGAGCTGTTGAAAAAGGAAGCGATATGAACTTGCCTTGCGATAATCGGCTTAAACAACGCGGCGTTACAGTATCGGGATTGACTCTAGCCGTAAATTCTCTCTCGGCCCTGAGAAAATGCGTCTTTGACGAAAAACTATATTCTCTATCAGACATAAAAAGCGCACTGAGTAAAAACTTTTTCGGATATGAACAAATGAGAGAACGACTCATAAACGCTCCTAAGTGGGGAAACGACGACGACTATGCCGATTTGCCTGGCGTCGAGATAATGACGTTTGCAGCCCGAAGGGTTACGGAATATAGAACGTATTCCGGAGCCAGGTTCCTCGTAGGGTTTCATCAGCCTCATCCCGTTTTTGCAGGATGGGAAACACCCGCCACTCCAGACGGGCGCCTTGCATGTTCCCCCGTTCCTGTTTCACTCAGCCCTGCCTCCGGAACTATGAAGAACGGGGCTACCGGAGCTATGAAATCAGCGGCCAAGCTGCCGACTGAGCTGTCCGAATGGAACAATTGTCTAATGCTTGAGTATTCTCCTTATATATTTGACGGAACAAACGGCGTTCTTTCACATTTAATTAGTTCGTATTTTGAAATCGGCGGAATGCAGCATCAGCCCAACTGTCTCAGCCTCGACGAACTCATTGAAGCTCAAAAATATCCGGAATTACATCAAGATTTAATTGTACGCATGTGGGGAGTAAGCGCGCGTTTTGTAACACTGTCAAAGGAATTGCAAGACGAAATTATCGCTCGTGTAAGTTAATTGTATTCAAGAAGTTGTTACCAATGTCAATATACAGAAGAATCACTGGAAAGGTTACTCCCTCCCAGTGATTCTTTTGACTTTATTACGCCTTTTTAATTTACGCCTATCTTATTTTGCGAAAGAAATCTTATAGGTTCTAGTGGTAGTAATCGGAGAAAGTCCGCCGTTTTCAATGTCGCTCTTCGGACGAACAAACGTAGCCGTTACGTCGACAGTTCCCTTGGAT
>CATKFO010000069.1 GCA_949747515.1 uncultured Eubacteriales bacterium | reverse complement strand
CCGGGAGACGCTCCGAGACCCTTTCCGACCGGATTTGCGGCCTTAAGAGCTTTCGCGTCGAACTGAGGATGGAGAAGAGTATCGAGGTTTCTGGGATCGATCATAAGAACGGCTTCCTGCTCGGTTCTCATTCCTTCGTCTACAAGATCGCAAGCGATCTTAAGAGCTGCCTGAGCGGTTCTCTTACCGTTTCTGGTCTGAAGCATGTAGAGCTTCTTATTTTCAACGGTGAACTCCATATCCTGCATATCGCGGTAGTGGTTCTCAAGTTTCTGGCAAACGTCCTTGAACTGAGCGAAAGCCTCGGGGAACTTCTCTTCCATCTGAGCGATAGGCATAGGAGTACGAACTCCTGCGACAACGTCCTCGCCCTGCGCGTTGGTGAGGAACTCGCCCATAAGCTTCTTCTCTCCGGTAGCGGGATCGCGAGTAAACGCAACGCCGGTGCCGCAGTCGTCGCCCATATTACCGAACGCCATAGACTGTACGTTTACCGCGGTGCCCCAAGAATAAGGAATATCGTTGTCGCGTCTGTAAACGTTTGCGCGAGGGTTGTCCCATGAACGGAATACGGCCTTGACCGCTCCCATGAGCTGCTCCTTAGGATCGCTCGGGAAGTCTTCGCCGATTTTAGCTTTATACTCGGCCTTGAACTGACCTGCGAGATCCTTCAAATCCTCGGCGGTGAGATCAATGTCCTGAGTAACGCCCTTCTTTTCCTTCATAGCGTCGATCAGCTCTTCAAAATACTTTTTGCCGACTTCCATAACCACGTCGGAATACATCTGTATAAATCTTCTGTAGCAGTCCCACGCCCATCTGGGATTTCCGGACTTCGCCGCGATAACGTTAACGACTTCGTCGTTAAGACCGAGGTTAAGGATGGTGTCCATCATACCCGGCATGGACGCGCGAGCGCCGGAACGAACGGAAACGAGAAGCGGATTCTCAAGGTCGCCGAACTTTTTGCCGGTGATCTGTTCCATCTTGTCAATGTATTCCATGATTTCAGCCTGAATATCAGAGTTGATCTGACGGCCGTCTTCATAATACTGGGTGCAAGCCTCAGTGGAAATTGTAAATCCCTGAGGAACGGGAAGTCCGAGGCTGGTCATTTCAGCCAGGTTTGCGCCCTTGCCTCCGAGAAGCTCGCGCATATCCGCGTTGCCTTCGGAAAACAGGTAAACATACTTCTTGGACATTGTGTGGAGTACCTCCGAATATAATATTGATTTGTTGACAGTTTTCAAGCGCATGGAATCAGTCCGCGCGCCATCGCTAATTATATCATATAAGTTCTTTTATATCTACCAATCTGAGGAAAAAAAGCGTCAATTTATAAAAAATTTACTTTTTGCGACCGATATACGGAATATATTACCTCAATTACTGAAAATGTATTTCAAATTGCAACGAAAGCCTCTTTTCATTTTTGTAATTAGCGTAAGAGACTGCTGCTCCGCCTGCAAAGCAAACCAACTATGTTTGTTGTTTGTTTGATAAAAATACTTTCTTCGAGAAAAAGTCGTGCAAAAAGCTTCTCAGCGGCGGCATAAATCCTCACGAGTGATTTTTAAATATGCTGTAAATGTAGTTTTGACCTATCCCTCTCCGTAGACCTTGAAACGCCCCCTATATATAGGCTTTCTCTTCTAAAAAATGAAGCGTTTGCGACGCTCTAAGCCGGTAATCTCCCGCTCTTTCCGGGTAAAACAGACGCAAGTCGTTATGCGGCGCGTATCGTCTTCGAGTATTTACAAATTCCAATCCTACGCAATGTTTTTGACACGCTATGTAAAAGTTGACGCCCAAAACATCGTCTTTCCGCGCAATTTAATATTTATGCATTCCAATTTAACGGTCTTGAATTTCTGTTCGGCTTACGTTCAGTTTCACCCACGGAACAATCGATGTATTTTTGCAGCTGAACAAATAACTGTTGAAGTAGGTTTCATTTTAGGCACCTAACGAAAGAGATTTTTTCGCAAGCCGCGGCAAGTCTTTGCAATGCGAGCGCAACTATGATTTTCTTTATATTTTCAAGTCAAATGCATAAAACGTATTATATTCCTTCTACGAAGGAAAGATACGTAGAATCAGCCTTAACAAGCCGAGTATTTAGCTTTGTTTTTGTTCCATGGCGTTTTTACAAAGCGGAGCGAGAGGACACTCGCGGCATCTCGGAGAGCGAGCCGAGCAGTATTCTCTGCCAAAAAGAACGATTCGGTGGCAGAAATCGCTTTGATCTTCGCGCGGAATAATCTTTTCCATAATCCTCTCGGTAAAAAGAGGATCTTTCTTTTCAGGAGGATAGTATCCAAGCCTGCCGCATATGCGGATGCAGTGAGTATCAGCGACAATACCTCCCTTTCCGTACACGTCGCCCAAAATCAAGTTTGCTATCTTCCTCCCGACGCCAGGTAACGAAAGAAGAGACTCCATATCGTCCGGAACCTTTCCGCCAAACTCATGAACGATAATCCGCGACATTTCATAAATACTCTTCGCTTTCGTGCGAAAAAGTCCGCATGGACGAACAATATTTTCAATCTCTTCGACAGGACCTTCGCACATAGATTCAGCGTTTGGAAACCGCTCGAAAAGAGGAACGGTAACAATGTTGACCCTCTCGTCGGTACACTGAGCCGAAAGCCTGGCCGCGACAAGCAATCTCCACGGGTCTCCTTCGTATTCAAGAGAGCATAAGGCGTCGGGATACAATTCTTTCAGTTTTTCCGATATAGCTATAGTATTCGGCGTAAATTCATTCTTTTTTTTCATCTGATCCTCCGCAGCGATCTAATTTCACAGCGTCATAAATATAATATTCGCTCGCGATTCTACTCCTCGTCCGAATTTGGTTGACCGTCGGCGCCGTCGACCGAACCGCCGGAATCGTCTCCGTTTGCATCAACGTTAAAATAGTAGTCGAACACTTTTTTTATAGGAAGACCAGCGTTCGCCCCGGTGTCGCCCTGTTCTATCACGCAAGCTACCGCCAATTCGGGAGAATCGAACGGCGCGAACGCGGTGAATATAGCGTTATCGCTTTTATGTTCGGACACCTGAGCCGTACCGGTTTTACCTCCGATTTCAATGGAATAATCGTTAAACATCGCCGAAACTGATCCGTCTTCAATAACGTTTTTCATAGCGTTCAGCACAACGGCGCATGCGTTATCAGAAATATTCATACTGCTCAGAAGCTTCGGTTCGTTTTCAAATGTAACGTCTCCCTCATATGAAGTAACCTTATAAAGGATATGGGCGCCGTATCTGTCGCCTCTGTTTATAATCGTCGACATCGCCATGCTCATCTGAAGAGGCGAAAAAAGGTTGTACGACTGCCCGATAGCGGCCTGCAGAGTTTCTCCGGGATTCCATATGCCGAGTCCGTTTTCATTTTTATAATTCGGGCTTGCAAGAACGCCGGTTTTTTCTCCAAGCTCTATGCCGGTGGGCTCTCCATACCCGTATCCCTTTGCATATTCGTCTATTGTTTCAATAGTAAGACGTCTGCCTATATCAAAGAAAAAGTAATTGCACGAGTCCTGTATCGCCTTAGTTACATTTACGAAGCCGTGATTAAGTCCGTATAAAAGGTGGATCCAGCATTGAGGCTTATAGCTGTCATAATATGTATACACTCCTTTATCCTCAATTTCAGTCCATTCAGTAATTAGATTCTCGTTGAGCGCGGCCAGCGCGACTCCGGGCTTAAAGGTCGATCCGGGCTCGTATTGCCCGCTTAACGCCCTATTCAAAAGAGGAGCCGATTCGTCCGACGAAATATATTTGTAATCATCTGAAAAGGAAGCGAGACTATACGTAGGATACGACGCCAGCGTCAAAACCTCTCCGGTATCCGGGTCGACGGCCGTAAGAGCAGCCGCTTCGGCATCCTCTCCTCGCCGCTCGCCTAAAGTTTCCGCCTTTGAACGAACAAATTCCACGCCCTCGTGAAGGGCATCCTCCGCGGTTATCTGCATTTCAATGTCAATCGTAAGCCATACGTCTTGGCCGGCGACAGGTTCCTTCGTTACCTCCGTCCTAACTATATTCCCGTATTTATCCTCAAAAATAGTCAGTTCGCCGTCGGAGCCATGAAGATATTCTTCAAACGCATACTCCGCTCCGTCTACTCCGACGACGGCGTCAAGGGGATAACCTAAATCGGAGTAATATTTCGTCTGCTCGGATGGTATCTTGTTTATACGACCTAAAATATGAGACGCGTATCCCGGATAGTTATATACTCGCTCAAGAGTACGACGCGCAGTATATCCCCGAAGTCCCGTCTCTCCAAGGCTTGAAATCATTTCAAAGGCAACGTCCTTCGCCAGCGTGTAAGGATTTTCAGGAGAAAAGTCCATAAGTTCCATATCGAGGCGATAATCAAGTAGAAACGCAGCGTCGGCAACAGAGCAAACAAGCGTTCCATCACCGTCCGCCAAGCCGTATCTTTTCATAAAAGCGCGCGCCGCCTCGTCTGCCGACGCGTTTTCGTTAAGATTCATTTCTTTGGTTATTTTTTTGTATTTGTTCGCTCTTGTCAACTCAAAAAAATCGTCGTCATACGAAAAAGTGATTATACCTTCCGATACGTTCGACTTGATAGGAGTATAGTTAGGAGGTAAAATACCGTCTTCTCCGTCGTTTTCGCGGATCGCGGATACAAGAGCGAGCAGCATGCCGTTTTTCTCCTTATTAGTTCCTGAAAAAGAACCGTAGTCAAGCTGCAAGTCATAAGAATATTTGTTTCCGACAAGAGTCTTGCCGTTTCTATCCAGTATCTCTCCACGATCCGCTTGTAGCTTTACCGTTCTCGAGGCTTCCGTCGTTTTAGACGCCATAGAATAATAATCCTGACCGGATACCTGAAGATTTATAAACATAGCGACATAGAAAGCGCAAAAAACAAGAAACATTCCTCCGATAAATATGTATCTGCCCAGTCCGTCTCGTCCCCTATTCATTTTCACGATCACGTCCTTTGTATTTAAATTTATTGAAATAAGATAAACATGTCTTGTCCGACGCAGGCTATATTAACCGGCGGCGTAAATTTATATATGTATCCGGAAATCCGCGTCAGCGAGACTTCCGGTGCGATTTTCCGCTTATTCTGCGGCATGCCCGCCTCATCCATAAGGCGAGCATAAGAAATGCGGCGATTCCTGTAATCAGTAAAAGACACAGGTCGTAATTAAACGCAAGCTCCTTGTTCCAGAGCTCTTTTTTGGGAGAATTTTTGCGATAAAGGACGTCTTTAAACACAACGGAACCGCGCAGCATAAGCGGATCATTCTTTTTGCCGTCAGTCCATGCGGAAGCGGCGCTGAAACCATTCATATTCATAAAAATCCCTATGCTTTCTTTATTATCATAAAAGAGTAAAGTAAAGCTATTTTTATATTTATTACATATACCTTTCAACAACAAAAAGGTCGCGTAATAAATTTTGAGAACGAGCGACTGCGTAAACGCTCCGCCGCGGAATTCTCCAAGGTTCCCGGCTTGTCGATCCGTTTCACTATTATAGTATAACAAAAGGAGAGACGAATATCAATTATATCTATCATTAAATATCTGTAAAGTTTTGGGGCGAAGCCGAAAAGCATTGCAAAAAGCTGAAAAAAAGAACCGTTTGCGGTTGCTATGCTATTGACAAAGATAAGAACGCCATGTTACAATATATTTACAATTACGTGATTCGATATAAAGCGCGTTGAAAAATTTATTATGACAAAATACTTTACGGCTCCATGACAAAGTATAGAGCTTTGTTTCTATCATTTGAGACGGAAGCTTCTCACATCCCGTATGATGGCAATTATAGACTTTTAGGCGGTTATTTAATAAAAAACGCTATTGCAGAGTTATTCGGTCTGACTTTTTCGACGAACGGTCGACTTGCGTATATTACTTACGGAAAGAGGTTTTTATAATGTTTTGCGCTAATTGCGGTTTTAAGCTTAGAGACGGGGCGAAATTTTGCACGCGCTGCGGAACCGCGGTCGAAAATATAGTGAAATCAGAGCCCGAAGAAAGCGCTCGAAGCGCTCCGACGCAAAATTCCGAACAGCCGCCCGTTTTTCCTCCCATAGCTCGGCCGGGAATAGACGCCGACTCTCACGTGTCCGCGCCAAGCAGAAGCTCCGATCGTCCAGAACTACCGATAGACCCGCCTACTATCCAATCGGACGCATCCGCTTCGAGCAACGGGTTTGACTCGCTCAAGACATCGTCGGATCACATTGCGATCAAATCGCCGGAAGAGGCGGAACGTCTAAATGAAGTTGAAATAACGGAAAATACGTCTCAAAAGTTTAACGACCAAATTGCAACGCCCGCACAGTCCGAAACGAACGAAAAAAACAGTTCCGCCAGTTCTTTTAACGAAATCGTTTCTCCGCCGTTCTCAAGCGCTCCAGAATTAAACGAGAAAGAACCCGCTTATAATAACGAAACCTCGAACGACGCTATAGACGGTCGAGATGATCCCGGCGCGCGAAAAACTGAAAGTCATGATCAGACTCGTCGGAAATTAAAAAAAGCGAATTATGATAAAAACTCGCCGGGAATCGTTATACTTTCCGTTTTTCTAAGTATTTTGCTTTTCTTGTTCTCCGCCGGCGCGTCCGCCGTAGGAATCGCAAGAAACGCTCTTGACAAGGAAAACGTATCTAAAACAATTGAAGCAGTATGCGACAATAGCGACGAACTTTCAAACGTCATATACGGCGCCTGTAAAAGAGCTCTAGGCAATAATATTTCTAATCATCCTGAACTTACGGAGGAAAGCGTAAGAAACGCCATAGAAGCGGTAAGAAACGATAAAAGCTTAAACAAAGACGTAATCAAATATCTGACGGCTTACACGGAATACGCTGTGAACGGCGGAAGGTTAAACGGCATAAGAGGCGACGACATAGTAAGCCTTATTAAACGAATAAACTCAAAATCCCATGTTTACGATCTTAGTCAAAAAGATATATCCGAGCTAAGAGAAGTCGATTTCAGTTCAGTATCAAAAATCAGCAAAGCGCTTGATTTCGACGCGAGTATGATCCGATATCCCATATCTGAACCGGCGTATGCGATTCTTATAGTTCTTGCGGTTGGAATGGCGATATTGATTCTATGCGCGGGCTCATGGAAACCGAGAGCCGTCTTTACGTACGTATCGGCAACAATGACAATTCTCGGCTCTCTTCTGCTGCTTGCTTCGGGAACCGCTCTCGCGCTATCGTTCGCCGGAGACGCGGCGTGGATTATTGGATCCGCTCGGCATATCATATTCTCCGCAGCGGTCAGGGGCGGAATATATTTCATAGTCGGACTCTCGTCCGCGCTGATTGCGAAAGCCGTTCGTAAAAAAAGAGCGGCTTAACTGTGAAAAAACATTTCGCAGTTCTTCTTTATAGCTTTCATTGCGGCCGGAGTCGCCGCATAGAAATAATAATATAACTTTTAAGGAGGCAAATTATGTTTTGTCAAAAATGCGGAAATCAAATGCAGGACAACGAAAAGTTCTGCACCGCCTGCGGAGCTCCGGTCGAAAATGACGCCGAAACTCCACAGAATCAGCCTGCGGGAAGCGCTCCCGCTCCTCAAACTCCTCCGACCGCAAACAAGATCGTGGATTTTGTAAAGGCGCATATTATTCCACTTGCCGGCGGACTTATCGCTCTTATCGCAATCATTGCGATCGTCGCGGGCATAGTCACCGGGCAGAGCGCAGAGGGAATCGCAAAGAAATACGTTAAAGCAGTCGGAGGCGGAGAACTGAAAAAAGCGGACGGATATATGCTTATTTCTACGGAAGACGCCTTTGAAAAGGCTGCGAAAGCCGCCGACAAGGAGCTCGACGAATATCTTGAGGATACCTACAATTGCGACAGTATGAAAGAATACTGGAACGACAATGAAGAAGATATGGAAGACATGCTTGAAGACAATTATGGAAAGAGCGTTAAAGTTTCCATCAAAAAGGTAAAGAAAGTAGACAAGTATTCAAATAAAAAACTTAAAGAATTCAGAAACGAGCACGAGAAATATTTCGACGCGTTCGAAATGGACTCCGAAAAGGTAAAGGCGGTCGCCGACGTGACTATTAAGACGGAGATTAAAGGCAAAGACGACGACGATACGACCGAAATGACCATTACTCTTGTTAAATATAAAGGCAAGTGGAAAGTATTCAATGAAAGCTGGAGTTATTTAAGCAACGTAGTCGATAAAGACTAATACCTATCAAAATATTACTTAATTTTATATGGGGTGCTTTTCGCATCCCATATTTATTTTTTAGTAATTAAATCAATATCGTTATAAAGTTCTCTTAAATCATTTTTAGGGTTAATTTTCTTGATTGCCATTCGTTCTATTTATCCAACATATTTTTATTTCAATCAAGTCAGATACAATATAACATCGTCAGCAAGAGAATCGCCCGCAAATTAAGATTCAGAAAAACCAATATTAAGTAGATAAAAATAAAACACCATTGAATTCTCCAAATATGGAGCAAGATTTCATCAATGGTGTTTTTACTTTTTCCGCTTATTCCACGCCGATTATGCTGTCGACTCCGTAATATTCCGCCATTTGAAGGTTAGGCCAAGTATCCGTCGTTTCTGTGTTAATATCTACTACGCCGTAAAAGGCGCTGTAGGAGGTCTTCGGATAAATTATCTTAAGCTTTAAATCGCGTTCGCCTCGCTCAATATACTCCGATACCGTTTGCGCGCGCATATTTACCGCGACATGGCAAGTCCATATGTCGTGAACGCCGGCGACCATTGAAAACGCGCACAGCGCCGCGAGCAAACCGGCGTAGCACGTTACTGCGGGAGAAAACGAGGTGTCTGTCAAAGGCGCGATCAGCAAAGCGACGGCAAGGATAAGCAGCGTCGCGGTCATAGCGGCGCAGCGCTCCGGATAATACTTAGCGACGGTCAACATATAGTTTGCGGCAAGCGCGCCGAAAGTCAGCACGGCAGATAAAACAATCCGCTCTCGAGGGACGCGCGCATAATATGAAAGAATGACGAACAATATCCATAGCGCCAGCAGCGGAAGCGCATAAGTCCTCAGCATATAAGTCGCAGTCATAAAATTATCGATCAGCGCCGAAAGTGAGAGAGAACTTTGTTTTGCGGCGGCCTGAGCCGGCATAAGCAGTAATATTCCGTAGCCCACGGATGCGAATCCAACAGGAATCCAAAGCCAAGTTTTCATCCCCCGTCCGCATACCACGCGAGAGCATATCAATATGAGCGCGGAAAGCAGTATCCCGATAAACGACGCGACCTCCGTATACATTCCAAACGGCAGCGAGGCAAGGCAAAAAAGCGCACGCCCCCATCCGCGGTTCAGAACCGTACGTCCGGAATAATAACAAAAATAGGGAGTGAGAAAAGCCGCCGCCGCGCACAGCCCCCAAAGATAATTGACCGAGCCGACCTGCCACAAGGCGACCTGGCCAAAGACAGGCATATACTGCCACAGCGCTGCAAAAATGCCGATAAATATCAGCGCTCTCGGACGGCGCGAACCTTGATTTGCAATGCGGTAAAGCAGCCAAACAAGCGCGACGAACACAAGTGAATTGAAAAAATTAAAGACTGTCTTAGGAAACAACATAAAAAATTGCTCGAAAAAGTGACTTATGACCCTGCCGTTCATCGAGAGACTGTGCTGGTACATAGACGGAAATATATCTGAAAAATGAGTAATCGGCTGTTTGTCTCCAAAAAAGCTTAAACGATATACAAAATCATCCGCTACATAAGGCGTAAGCGTGTTAAGCAGCAGCATAAACAGGAATACCGCCTCCAACGCGGCCGTTAACGCAATACGCGAGCGATTATTATTCTTTTGAGATACTTTGAAAACCACAAATCGCTGGCCTAAATAGTTGAGAAAAACATAAAGGCCCATACCGATGAGCATAGCTAAATTGTCGCGTATACGCTCTCCTGCGCCGTCGAGAAGAGTGCGCGCGATCGGCTGCGCCACGCCGTATCCGATCACGCAGCAAAAGGCTACGTTAGCCGCGAATCCAAACGCCTCGACCACGCCTCCAACGCCGGAACAAAAAGTAAAGCGCTTGTTAAGAATATAACTCGCAATTCCGCCGAAAAAGTAATTGGCGGCGACCGAAATCCAGTATGGACAGCCGAATATATTATAAAGGCCAAACATAATTCCGGTTCCGATCAAAGTGTTGACTACGCCGACTATAAGGAAGCGAGCAAATGTCCTTTCAAAAAGCTTAGAAATCAAATTTTTCATCTCTTCCCTCCGTCCGTACGCACAATTATATTTCGTTCATTACAGGAAAAGATATCGATCAATATGTATTCCATCAATTTTAAATGCTAGTCCTTTCTTTTTATACGTAAAAGCGGCGACTCGGCGTCAAGGCGCAATCTAAAGAACAGTTTTATTAACTAAACCGATATTTTAAACACAAATGATTTCCCCACCTGAGGATTCGCCGCATTTCCTGAAAAAAAACAATTTTGTTTTACACATCTAAATCGCGCTTATATTCATGAGTAAAGATTCCGTCCGCGACAATCAGCGTAAATTAAGTTATTGACTCTCCTAAACGCATCGCCGCATTGTAGATCAAACTTATACGTATTATACCAGAATTTCGATTATTTGTCTATCATTACGGCATAGTTATTTTAAATTATATAGAAGAAAAGATAAACGTTATATTTTGACGCGTAAAAAATTGAGGATTATATTACTAGTCGCGGCTTTGTTTAAATATCTGTCCATAACTTCAAAAAGTATGGCAATATCATAAAAAGATTTTGTCGTGCTTTTTTAGCTGTAATCGTTATTATTATTTATTTGATTAGAGTCTTCTTCTATTTTAAATAGTAATTTTACCTCAAGGTGAAAATCTGGAACAATTTTAATAAAAGTTAATCAAATGCAAAAATCTCATTAGAGCGTTTTTTTGTCCGGCTCCAAACTAAAATTAAAGCAATTTTATATGCAGACATAAAACAAAAAACATTGTCCAGAATTACAAAGAACTCTAATGACAATGTTTTCTATTTAGTTAAGCAAATAAATTGAAAGATTAAGATACCCGGCGAACGTAACCCACAGCAAATACGGAAGAAGAATATATCCCGCTGATTCGGAAATTCTGAAAAATAAAATCATTGTTATAAGAATAAGAATCCACAGAACAACTAGCCAAATGAAAGAGAATAAATAGGCTTCAAGATTAAAAAAGATAATAGGCCAAAGAAAATTGAACGCAAGCTGAATTCCGTAGGCGGCCAAAGCAGAACGATTCGGTTTATCCGACGTAAGAACAAGGTAAGAAGCAAAGCCCATGAGAATGTATAAGATCGTCCACGCTACCGGAAACAACCGCCCCGGAGGAGAAATGGACGGCTTATTCAACGATTGAAACGTTTCCATTCCGCCGCGTGTTAAGATTCCTGCCAGTCCTCCCACCGCAAGAGGTATTGCAATGCATAAAATCAATTTTTTCCATTGTATTTTCAAAATATCACCTCTCTCAAAAGTAATATATGATATATATTATTTCTATATACGTTAACAGTTGAAAAAGGGACCGTAATATCGCATGATATCTCATTCTGTTTAGCGATAAAACGCGCTATTTTTTTAATTGATAAACGCACGGGACTTTGAAAAACATATGCAGTATAATACAGTCATGGCTAATTATATAATTCAAATTATTTTACTCCACATATGCAGCGCCGCATATGGAAAAACGAATAACGTTCTGCTCATTTATAAATAGCTTCCGCTCAGATCTTCCAACGGAATGATGATCGTTTATCTTTAGTCAAGAGCGCCGACAGAAAACATATATCCAAAACGGTAGTCTCTTCCAATTAGATTCGAATCGTCTATAGCTTGCGGACGAGGATTAAAATAAACCGCGGCATGCCAATAAGCATGCGGATATGGTATGAAGATACCATCTTCCAAAATCCGATCGCGCGTAAAATAATATGCAGAAACCTTCGGAACGGACGCCTCCGCACGGAAGAACCGACCGACTGAATAATGATTTTCTGTATCTACCTCTTTTCCGTTATAATGCATAATGGAAAAGTTTTCAGTAATCCGCGTACCGTAGTCGTGTCAGAGAGTCTAACACATGCATAAATTCACCTTTGAGAATAAAATAAAATGAGCAAAGCTCTGAATGTAATATCGCATAATCTTTTTTTAGGCTTTCTCCAATCGGTTTCTAACTGCTGACCGCCGTATGTACCAATGCCTTTCAATGCATCTTCCAAAACAGGAATATTGCAAATACCGTTTTCATCGATAGAACATGCAATTTCACCAACCGTTTCTTTTAACGCGGGAACATACGGTATAACTCCGCATCTAGCAAACCATTCGATATATTCTAAGTTATACTTCTCTGCTCTGCCGCGATATTGAACAGATATGGGAGAGGGCGACAGACAAGTTTGCTTGACCGAAAGACCTTGCGACGGAAAACAGCCAAGCGTGCCAAGCTGGTAGCCAACCCACGAATTTGCGCATACTCCAATCAGATCGGGACGGTCGGTTCTCATCATTTTTGCAATGGAATCCGCTAACATTTTTATATTTTCCTTTGTCTTCCACGATTGGGTATGAGCCAATATATCCAAATGATAACGGCAGGGCCATTTTTCATAATCATTAAAGACATATGTAATACCGCTTGGATTGCTCCTACATGGCCTACATTTTCGCGGACTAACGGTATCCAAAATCGAATCGGCTTCCAGCGCTCTGCGAAAAGAATCCAGTGAAAGCTGAATCTGAGGTTTGATGTCTATCAGATCATCGTATTCTGCTCTTGCAATACAGGCGCAGCGAATTAAATTCTGACCGTTTGCCGCATAACGAAATTCGTCAAAGTATTTGCCCTTTGTGCGATAACAACTATCGGTCAATTCTGTGGTAACAAACGCATTCATTGCGCCTTTAAGTATCGGATCATTTTTTCCAACCGCTTTTTCAGCCAGATATTTTATACCGACCTCCTGATTCTCATAAGGACCGGCGTCTCTGTTTGGGCCGTGAAAGCCGTTTCCCAACCATCCGTTTTCTTTTTGGCATTTGGCAATTATTTTATAGATCGGTTCTTTTGTAATTTGAGACTGCAAATCCATTTCTTCTTTTTTGGATATGTCGCCGAGAATTTCTTTTTTTATTCGAAGTTTAATCGAAGGGTTGGCGTTTTCAAGAAGAAAATTAATAGCATTTTGGTATCTGTTGATCATATAGTGTCTCCATACGCTTTTTGATATTTTTATTGTAAGAGTTCAAACCATCTCTCAAACGATAAACAGCCTTTTTACATCTACTATTTTGACTCTCGAAACCTCGCAGTATAAAACGGAGGAATCTCCCGATAAAATCAAGGGATTCCGTGGCAATATTTTTTGTCGCCGCTTTATAACGAAGGACAATAAAAAATATATCTTTTCAGATAAATATTTTTCCCCTCGTAAAACGGGGAATGGAAAACTCCGTTTATATCAAAAGCTTGAGTTTTATAGCAAACGGATGCTTCCATACAACTATAATAGGTATAATAGGTCGTTTAGACGTCCGCTGATAACCTTTCAATCTGACGCTAAAAAAAGTCCCTGTAATTAGCGAACCCATCGATTTTAGAATTGCCTTCAAGCGCCGAAATTAGTTTTAATCCCCGTTCCGTTTCACAAATCGCCCTCTCGTTCTTACCATCCGCTTCATAGCATTCGGCAAGTTTCTGCATCATCTGTAATAGCATTTCAAATGAAATCCATTTTTGTTTCTCCGCCGCATCGTACTTTTGTTTTCCTGTCTGCGCAAACGCCAGCTCTGAAAGTTTAGTGAAATATATTTCGGGTATTTGTTCTAACGCGGCTACAGATGAAACAGTATCTCCCTTACAGCTATAAGCATACGCCAGAAAGCGAAGCGCGTCATATCTTACCTCGCTGCTATCGGTATTATCTATCAAACGATTGGCAAGTCCAATCGTCTTGTCCGGGTTGCTTGAATAGTCTATTACATAAAGCAGGTTATTTAAAAGAATATCGTTATCAGGATACCGCTTAAGACCGTCTTCAAGTATCATACGACTTTTTTCCGGATCGAATTCACGATATTTATCCGCCTCGGCACAAATCGAAGCAATCTGCGCTTTTGTTTCCATCAAATTAACGCCAAAGAGTTCGTCGCATGTAACTTCAAAATAATTTGCCAAGGAAGGAACCAGCGTGATATCCGGTAATGCAATATGGTTTTCCCATTTAGACACTGATTGAAATGAAATTCCAATTGCCTCCGCAAGTTGCTCCTGAGTAATACCGTGCGACTTACGCAGTTCTTTAATTTTGTCGCCAATTAGTATATCCATAGTATCGTTCTCCTTTTATAAAATAAAAAGCGCTTTTTCTAATATTATTATAGCGCGCATGTGTATGCAAATCAATAACCGCCTAAGCGTTCGTCATTCTACCGTGGGGCGAGTTGATTAGAAGGCTCGATATACGCGCAAATAAATTAAAATAGCAATTCACAAAAGAATCTCGATAATATACAATAAAAAACAAAACGTCGCTGTCGTCCAAGCCTTATGGGCGTAAATATCAATTTTAATTATTTTATATTCAAGCTCCGACTCCGTTCAAGCATAAACATTTTATATTTGTCTTTAATATAGCAAAAACTTGCCGATAAAGCAATACGACTTTTCGACAAGTTTTTTCTTTATGCCAGCTCACTATAAAAAAGATATTTTGGGCTGTTTCGTGTAGGAGTTTGAACTTTCACTGTGCAAGACTCCGAAGCAGAAGGAACAGGAATTTGCCTTTAAGCAAGCTTTTAAATTGTGTATCAACAAATAGACCAATGGGTTCGTAAACATCATTTTTTATCTTTTGTTTTGAAATTTGTAATTTTTCTTCTTAGTCCAAATATATAAAAGAAAAAGAGACCTCAAAAACTCAATAAATACGCAGTTTGTAAAGAAAACACCATTGGTGTCCAAACCATAGGGATTCAGCTTTCAATGGTGTTTTCATTTAGAGTTCAATTCGATAGGCTCTTTCTTCAATAAAATCAATAATAATCTTACCTGCGCCGCTTTCATAATTGTAAATCTGAACTTTTTGAATATTGGCGGCGACTACTACGGCGTCCAGGTTGAAACCATAGGCGTTGACGTATTCAGGATACTTAGTTTCATATTCGCTCCTAAATGCAGGGAGCTTATCCGGATGACCATAGACGGAAGCAATCGCTTCAATGTTAAGACCGTCAAGAAAAAAGGCGACCTGAGGATTCTGTCGGATTTGCTCTACTTTATAACTGCCGCTTCCGGTGGAAAACAAGATGGTATTGCCCTGAATAAGATGACCAACTAACCGTGTGGTGGCGTGGTTATTAGCGCATGTTGCCAATACAATATTTTTTGTATCTCGAATTTGGGACAAAATTTGATTGCTGTATTCCTTAAAACTTAATTCTTTCATAGCTTTTTTATCCTCCATAAAGGTATTGTTCTAAATTTTTCTTGATACGATATAGCATATTTTCGTATAGCTGAATTTCTTCTTCCGTGAATCCTTTATAAGTTAGCTGCGTCATCCGCTCGGAAATCTCATCGTATTTTTTCTGATACTGCCGCGCCTTTTCCGTGATCGAAACCAAAATTAGTCTGCGGTTTGCAGTACTGCGCCGTCGGGTAATTAATTCGTTCTTTTCCATTTGATCTAACATTGCGGTCATAGTGGAGTTGGCAAGAGACGTCATCTTACAGATTTCTGAAATACTCATTACCCCATTTTCCCATAATACATAAAGTATTCTTCCTTGCGCTCCGCTGAACGCTTCCACGCCGCTGTCGCGAGTCATTTTTTCAAATATTCTATCTCCTAAATGCTTATTTTGAGATGTAAGAAACCCGCCCATTGATTTATTCATAGTACCTCCTTACTATATAGTATAATGCTAAATAGTAGTAATGTCAATGCATATATTTAATTTTTTAATTTTTAACATAATGAAATAAACAGCCACAAGACTTACTCTTGTAATTCTTATTAAAAAATATTTTTGACGGCTTTTACTTTTGATAAAGTTGATGAATTATAAATTATTTTCTTATTGTACCATAAAATGATAAAAAAGTCGACTTTTTCAATGTTTATTTGTTCTTAAATCATTAAAATATATGTGAATATTTTATGACAAAGTATTTATATGTATATAATTTTACAAAAAAGTATAACATAAAAAATTCTTGCGCTGATAATAGTGAAGTAATGCTATTAATTATGAAATATTTAAAATGTTGTCAAGTAAATCAACTTACAACCTCAGCTATATTTCACAAATTCGCGATACGTATTTTACATATTTATTTAATAAAAAACGACAGGTCGAAACCTGTCGCTTTATAATGCGGGTGACAGGGGTCGAACCTGCACGAATTAACACAAGATCCTAAATCTTGCGCGTCTGCCAATTCCGCCACACCCGCGTATTTATTATTTAAGCCACGCCGCTCATTAAATAGGATAAAGCGGCGCGCCTATTTTTTATATTAACACCTTAATTCCAAACGAAACGAGAGTCATAATCGCTCCCGCCGTCATAACTCCAAGAAGAATCATAGGAAAGGAATGTTTTAGTCTCATACCAAGCATTGCGGCGGCAAGAGAACCGGTCCATGCGCCCGTACCGGGAAGAGGGATTGCGACCAGTATGAAAAGTCCGAGCATTTCATATTTTCTTATGGCTCCGCTTTTCGAATCCGCTTTTTTTTCCATTCGTTCCGCAATACGACGCATCCACGACGCCTTTTTTTTCATCCAATCGAAAATGGGACGTATGAATAATATAATGAACGGAACCGGAATCATATTCCCGACGACGCATAATATATACGACAGTGCTGGATTCAGCCCATGGGCGGCCGCGTAAATAAGAGAACCTCTCAACTCCAGCACCGGAACCATTGACATTCCGAAAGCCGTCAAATATTTAACAAACAAATTCATCTAATCTCCATCAGGCGCCTAGTTACTTTTCCTTCTTTCTGAGCGGTGTTTTTTTGCCGTCAGGATATTTCACCGAAGTATTATCTAATATATTTTTGAACGCGGAACGAAATTCAGCCAGATACGCTCGCCTTAGCTCGTCGCGCTCCGCAGCTTCTTCCTCAGTAAGTCCGCCGTTTTTAGCCTTAGCCGCAAGCTCGTTTATCCTTTTCAGGTATGTGTTTTCCATGTTTTTTCCTTAGGAGAATCGCGTTCGACGCTTTATCAGTCGCGAGAGTTTGCAAGAGCTTTCTTTCTTGCAGATAAAAAATCTTCAAGAATAATTTGAGCGGAAAGCTCGTCGACATGCTTTTTATGTTTTCTGCCGTCTACGCCCGACGCAGCAAGATATCTATGCGCGCTTACGGTTGTGAGCCGTTCGTCGTACATTTCCGAAGGTATGCCGGTTATTTCTGAAAGATACGCCGCGAAATCCCTGCATTTGAGACTGCGTTCTCCTTCGCTGCCGTCCATATTGACGGGGTTTCCGACGACTATAAGCTCCGCTTTAAGCTCCTTAGCTTTAGCGGCGACTCCTTCGGCGGCTTTTTTGAAGCCCTCGGCTTTTATGCAGCCCGCTCCCGAGGCCATCATTTCCAGTTTATCACACACGGCGATACCGGTGCGTACGTCTCCGTAATCTATTCCTATAATAACCATATTCGGCTCTCGCTATTCCTCCGCATCTTCCAAGTTCGCTTCAGCGGAGTTGCGAAATTCCATAATTTCAGCAAGCGTCGGAATTGAAGTAGATGCGCCCGGCCTTGTAACCGAAATCGCGGCGGCTATATTAGCCATACGTATAGCGGAATGAATATTGCCGTTCTGAACATAGGAATAAGTCATAGCCGCGGTGAACACGTCGCCAGCCGCCGTTGTGTCAACCGGCTTTACGTTCTCCGCCGGGAAAACATAATATTCCTCCCCGTCGTACAGAAACGCTCCGGCAGAACCCATCTTTATGACGATATATTTGGCCTCTACCATACCGGACAGCCGTATGGCGGCCCTGAGAGCGGAAGTTTCGTCTACTGGAAGAATTCCCGTATAAGTCTGACACTCGCTTTCGTTAGGCGAGAATATTTCCACCGAACCAAGCTCCTTTAAAGGGAAATCCGCTCTTGCGGGAGCCGCGTCCACAAATATAGGAATTTCTTTTATTCTCGCAATGCGGCACGCTTCGAGAACGGCCTCGTCAGGTATCTCAAACTGTACGAAAAGAGCGTCCGGATAGCAATTAAAAGGTTCTTCTATATCTTCTTTAGTCAAAGCCGCGTTAGATCCGGGATATACGATAATCCGGTTTTTTCCGGTTTTCTCCACCATTATAGACGCAAGTCCCGTAAGCCTGCCGGGCTCTTCGTAAATAAAACGCGTGTCGATGCCTTCCGCCTTGTACAAAGACTTAAGCTTGCCGGCGTTTTGATCCGAGCCGAGTTTGCAAGTGAAAACGCAGTCTCCGCCCAGTCTTGCAAAAGTAATAGCGCTGTTGGCGCCTTTGCCTCCCGGGAGATATTCGTAAGTTCCTTCTGCTTCAAGGACGGTTTCTCCGGCGTACGGAACTCGTTCCACCTGTTGTACAAAGTCAATATTCGCGCTGCTTACCACAAGTATCCGTTTTTTCATCCGTCAACCGTTCCTTTCTGTTTTTTAGAACTATTTTTTATTATGCGACGCTAAATCTAACGCTCGCTAAAATTTATTTACTTCGTTTCTGCGCTTCGGAAACGCTGTCGAAATCAATTTCCGACGCGGACGTCGAATTCGGATAACAGGTAACGTCCAGAATTCTCTGATTTCCGCTTCCACGGTATTTCAGCGTAAGATCTCGCCGAGCTTCAACGTAGGGACCGTCCACAAGATAATTCGTGACTTCAAGCAACGACGCGACGTCCTCGTCGGTCTCTGCCTTTTCAAGCAGTTTCTCGTACGTATATCCCGTATACGTCATAACGTCGAGGCCGATTTGTCTTACGGCTTTGCCTACTGCGGCCAGCTCTTTAGCCCATAAAAAAGGCTCGCCTCCGCTGAAAGTTATTCCTTTTATCGAAGGATTAAGTAGGAAATTGTTCCATATCTTTTCCGTGTCCGTAACAAAACCGCCTTCCGGATCGTGAGACTCGGGATTATGGCATCCTGGACAGTGATGAGGACATCCCTGAACGAATACTACGAATCTAAGATTCGGGCCGTCTACGATGGATTCTCTTATTACTCCATAAAGTCTTATCGGCATTTTCGGCACAGTAACGGTCTTTGAAATATTCATTTATTATCCTTTTTCCGTTTTCTGCGAACGGTTTTACGCTGCGATTGTAAGCCGAAACAACGGCTAAACCTCAAATTCCTTTTTATTATACAACTTTTAGAGCGGAAAATCAACAGTTAAACGGAAAAAAGGTTAAAGGGAAAAGTTTTATAATAGAATTGAGAAGCAAAAAACGTTAAATTCCAGCCTTTGCACGAAGGCTTTGGGCAAAAAATTCAGGTTGAGGCGCGGCCGTTATTTCAGACGATCGACGTTTTATTATCCATTTCCGGAAAGTCTCAAAGCGCCGTTCCATAGCTCGGAGTATATGCCGCCGGACGATAGTAGCGAATCGTGAGTTCCCCGTTCCGCGATACCTTCGTCTGTTACGACAAGTATCTCGTCCGCGTTTTTGACGGTCGTAAGTCTATGAGCTACAACTATCGTCGTACGTCCCTCGGAGAGCTCCTCGAGGCTTTTCTGAATTAAAATCTCCGACGCGTTGTCAAGCGCGCTGGTGGCCTCGTCGAGAATCAGGATCGCAGGGTCTTTCAGAAAAACTCTTGCGATAGATATTCGCTGTTTTTGTCCTCCCGACAGCTTGACGCCTCTTTCTCCGACGACGGTATCGAACCCTTCGGGCAGACTCGTGATATATTCGTAAATGTTCGCTCGGCGCGCGGCCTCTTCAACGGACTCGCGGGACGCTCCCGGACTGGCGTACGCAATATTATCGTATACGGAGGCGTTAAACAGGAAAACATCCTGAGCGACAATACCGATATTGCGTCTAAGAGACGTCAGCGTCGCGTCCTCCACATTCATCCCGTCTACGAGGACTTCTCCGGAGGTAACGCTGTAAAAGCGAGGAATAAGGTGACATATGGTCGTCTTGCCTCCGCCCGAAGGTCCGACAAGAGCGATCGTCTCGCCTTTTTTCACGCTGAAAGAAATGCCGTGAAGTATCTCGCGGCTGTCGGCGTAGGAGAAGGAAACGTCGCGGAACTCCACGGTTCCGTCGACTTCTCCCATATCCGACGCGCCATCCTTGTCCGTTTCCGCGGGAGCGTCCATAATTTCAGTAAAGCGTTCAAATCCGGTCATTCCGTTCTGATATTGTTCTACAAATCCTATCAGCTTTTTTACCGGACTCATAAACACGCTGATATAAAGCACGAAGGCGGTAAAATCAGCCACGGTAATTTTTTCGAAAAAGCAGAACAGACCTCCGGCCGTATACAGAAGAACGTTAAGCAGATCCCCGATAAAAGCCGTTCCAGTCATGAATTCGGCCATAACTTTATACGCCTTTGATCTCGCCTTTACGAACCGGCCGTTCCCCTCCTCAAACCGTTCGTTCTCGTATTCTCGTCCCGCGTATGCTTTGGACACTCGTATTCCTGAAATCGAATTTTCAAGGGACGCGTTTACTTCTCCTATCTCGACGCGGGATGCTTTAGAAGTTTTGCTCATGAGCATCCTTTTCTTCGCCGCGAAAATCACCATAAGCGGCAGAAAGGCAAAAACTATCAGAGCGAGGGGCAGATAAATGTACGACATCATGACGAACGCGCCCAACAGCATTATTATGGAGAGAAAGAGATCCTCCGGCCCGTGGTGAGCCAGCTCCGATATATCGAAAAGGTCGCTGATAATGCGGGACATTATAGTTCCTGTTTTGTTGTTGTCAAAATACGTGAGAGGCAGTTTTTGAAGATGATCGAACACGTCGCGCCTCATATCTGACTGAATACGAACTCCGACGACATGACCGTAATAGTTTACAAAATAGTTAAGTCCCAGCTTCAAAACGTATACTCCGAGCAGTACGACCGCCCATACTATAAGAAGCCTTATATTTCCAAAGCGATTCAGCATATTTCGAGTGATCATAGGGTAAAACAAATCGCACAGCGCGAGTATAAAAGCGCACACCATATCCGCGATAAACAGTTTAATATGCGGTCTATAATATCCGGCGAATCTCTTTATCATATTCATACGGAAAAATCGCTCCTTCCTAAATTAAGGGCCGGAACCCGTCGTTCAGCGCTTCCGCGTCAAAACTGTCTATAGCTGAAAAACGAGCCGATCTCGCCTCCTATATAATAAATTTGCCGGAGACGGAGCCTTTTTGCTTTTAGTCGTATCTTATTTACGATTGTACCACAAATTTACTATAGTATCAAGCGCCGAAAAAACAAAATGCATAATTTGTTTTTATATTTGAAGCTTTTATATATAATGAGAATATATAAAAGATTAATTAAACAGCACAAAATTAATATTGATTATTTCTTTTTTATTGACTAATAAAAATATATTATGATATAATAGCCGTACGGTTAAATCTTTCGAATTTGGAACCATGCTCTGTTTGCAAAGACAGATTCGCCTCAAGAAAAAACGGATTCGAATTGAGAAAAAGGAGTACGCCAATGAAAAAATTTTTATCCTTAGTACTTAGCTTAACAATGCTGTTAAGCTTGGCGGCGTCGGCGTCCGCAGTGGATCTCAGCGACTATAACCTGTATCCGCGTTTTCCGTTCAAGGATACGCCGTACACAAATTGGTATTTTGAAGCTATCCGATACGTATCGGAAAACGAAATTATGAACGGAGTGGAAAAAAACGTGTTTTCTCCGGACGAAGGCATGACGCGAGCTGAATTCGTGACTACGCTGTGCAGAGTTTCAGGAGGAGATGAGGACCCCGCCGCCGGAGCCTCAGCTTTCAGCGACGTGCCCGAATCATCGTGGTTCGCCGGATATATCGGATGGGGCGTGAAAAACAGCGTTATGAAGGGATTCCCGGACGGAACGTTTATGCCGAACGCTAAAATAAACCGACAGGAAATGGTCGCCGCCTTGAACAGGTATCTTGTATCGGCGGGATACGTTCTTCCCGACGCGGAAAACGCCGTAGTATCGTTTAAGGACTTGGACCAGGTTGCCGACTGGGCCGCCGAGCACCTTGAAGCTCTGCGGAAAAGCGGTTTGATAGCCGGCGACGCCGACGGACGGTTTTGTCCGAATTCAGGGATGACGAGAGCCGAAGCGGCCACGGCGCTGGCTCGGCTCTGCGAGGCTATTAAGAACGCTTCCGCTCCCGAATACCGCGCGTGGGGAGCTTATTCGCTGTATTGTTCTCTCGGCGCATTTGTCGGCGGTGACGACGACTTTGTAGACGGGGCTGGAAAATATCCTCTTTACTGTTCAAAAACCAGTTCTTTTAAATTTGACATGGGCGGTCTGTGGACGTCTCCTGGAACTTATCCCGTGCTGAAGCTGGTTTACAGCGGAGGATCAGACAAGGCGACGGTTACGGTCGGAAACATAAAAAAATCCGCGTCCGCGTCGACGGATGACGGAATGAAGGTAATGAGCGTACGTCTCGCTTCCGAGCAAAACGATCTGACTTACGACGACGACGTAATCGTCGATTTCGGCGCTGAGAGCGACGTTTCCGTTCTGTACGCCGCATTTTCAAAGAATGAAGAGATTTCCGCTTCTCTTAACGCTGAAAAACTGTCCGACGTTCTTTCTTCGAATCCTATGAGCGGCGTTTCATACTCGGAAGCGTCCGACGAACTGGTCAGGAGCTACGAAGAAAAAGGAAACAAACGCATAAACGAAATTATGAACGCCAAAGACGTCGATCCGTCTACGATTAAAGGAAAATGCTACTACATTTCTTCTGTTCGCGGCGACGATGGAAACAGCGGAACCTCTCCGGACTCCCCATGGAAAACTATTAAAAATCTTTATACTATTAAGGGCGGCGGAAGCGTCGTAAACAGTAAAGTTGAGCCGGGAGACGGAGTGTTCTTTGAACGCGGCAGCCGATTCTACGGTAACGAAATACTTAAAACCAACGGCGGAGGATACCGCGCGCTGACTATAACTCCGGGAGTTACTTACTCCGCGTATGGGTCGGGAGACAAGCCTTTGTTCAGCCACGAACTTCAAACCTCGTCTCCCTCCGGCAAATGGGTGAAAACGGATACTCCAAACGTATGGAAGTTAGACGAAACTTTGCCTTATAGAGAAGACGTTCCGGCATACTTTGAAATCGCGGCTATAATTATGAACAGCGAAAGCGATCCCGACAACGTAATGTGGGGGCTTCGCACAGCGATATACGACGACAATCCGTTTCCGGCAAATGAAAATTTCGACCGCGGAATCGTAACTAACGGCCGGGACGTATTTCGGCATTACGGACAGTTTACAGGTCTCGACTGCCTGAAAAATAATTTGGAGTTTTATTACGATCGCTCCGTCCCCGCCCTTTATATGAATTGCGCGGACGGCAATCCCGGAGAAGTGTTCGGCGACATTAAATTTTCTCTTGCCGGAGACATAATAGCCGGAGGAGGAGATAAAAATAAAAATACGGTTGTGGACAATATCTCCGTTAAATATGGAGCTCGGCACGGCATGGCTATAAATGGAGACAATCTGACCGTTCAGAACTGCGAGATCGGATGGATCGGAGGACAAGACATAGGAAACGGTATAGAAAACTGGGGAGACACCGTTAACTACACCGTAAAAAACTGCTATCTATACCAGTGTTACGACGACTGCGTCACAAGCCAATTCGGTGGAAACAGCCCCGACGGCTCCGGCGTCCTGATGGAAAATATTCTTTTCAAGGATAATGTGCTAACGCATACGACGGCGGCGTTTGAGCTTTGGAACTGTACGTACGGCAAAGACGGCGGAGAACAGCATCAGGATATAACTCAGACCAGCATAACTAAGAACGCCGAAATATCCGGGAATTACATGATGTATATGGGTTACGGTTTCGGACATCAGAGGTATTATGAATACATTCGAGAGAAAATGGGCACGGGAATCGAATGCTCCGGCTTTTCTCACCAGCAGTTCTCAAACGTCGTTGTAAAAAACAACGTGACCGTTCACTCCGGAAAGGCTGTGGAAATAATGCAGCTTCATACGCCGGGAGTCGGAAATCCTACAACGTCTGTTCGCGGCGTAAAGCTTATGAATAATACGTACGTTATGTCGAACACAGGATATTATATCGGCACCGATCTCGATATGCGTATACCAAGAAATTATTATGTTAAATATGCGCCGAGAGAACTGGGTTACTTTGCTTCTTTCGGAATTGAAGAAGGATCGAAATTCTATTTTTACGACGGATACCTGTTTCCCGAGGAAGCGGACGGATTATATAGATAAAAAAGCAAAAAGTCGACGACTTCGTTATGAAATAGCAAACTAAAAGCGAACGCACAAAACTCGGTAAACATTATATGTAAATACGGCGATAATAAAAATCTCCTATGGAAAAAGTTCAAGAAGCTATCATAGGAGATTTTTTGCGTCGGGAAAATCGCCGCAATCGGCCGAATAATTATGTTAAATATACCTTGATAAAAAATTAATATGCGCTTTGAGCCAAAAAAGACGCAAAAATTTAATTATATTAAATTAAGTTTCATAGAATAAAAATTTTCAGATGCGATTAAAATTATAAACTTTAAATTATGTATTGAAAATCAAAAGAAAGTATGATATACTTATAAAAGTAATGTAGCGTTAAATTTAAATTGATTAGTACGTCTATTTAAAAAAACGGCGATAGACGGCTAAAAAATGAACGCCGGAATGATGGAATTGGCAGACGTGCTGGACTCAAAATCTACAACGCCGTTTCTTACCACTTTGGCGTAAACCCTTGATTTTACAAGGCTTTTTGAAAACTGAATATGTAACTTGCTTTTAATGTCCCTCCCCGATGTTCATCCGTTTTCCCGGACAGGACATCGGGAGACGACTTAAAAATATAAATGCCGGCGTGTTGGAATTGGCAGACGAGGTGGACTCAAAATCCATTGCCAGCGATGGCGTGCGGGTTCAAGTCCCGCCGCCGGCACCATCTGAAAACACCATTGAAATCCGAACCCCTAAGTTCGGACTCAATGGTGTTTTTATTATAAAATTCAGTATTTATGCAGTTTTCCGATGTCGCATTTTCTTTTTGTTTGCCGGACTAAAAAATAAAAAGCTCGAATTTAACAAACCGAAAGATAAAAAACAAACCTTTTCGAACCCTTTAGTCTATTTGCACGTGTCTCATAAATTTGTCAATTTCAAGGCATATTCTTCTTCCTTCTGTTCGGGAGTTTTGTATTGCAGTTTCTTGTGTGGACGTTTTGTATTGTAGAATACAATGTACTTGTCCACCGCACTTCGGAAGTCCGACTCCGAGCGATACTTGGTGCGATACAGTTCTTCTCGTTTCATCGAAGAAAAGAAAGATTCCATTACTGAGTTGTCATACGGCACGTGCGCCCGTGAAAAGGAGTGTGTGATGTTCAAAGATCGAATATAATCGTGCATTGTCTTGGAACGGTAGTTGCTACCACGGTCGGTATGGAAAACCAAGCTTGAATCAGGATGACGTGCTTTATAAGCAATTTGAAAGGTTGATTTTACAAGCTGCGTGCTGTTGGTCTTGCCGATTTTATATCCCACGACCATGCGAGAGAACAGGTCGATGATCACGCAGATATAATAAGCATTTTCGCCGTACTTGAAATATGTAACGTCGCTAACCCATACCTCATTGGGTTTACTCACATCAAACTCTTGATTAAGGTGGTTTTTGTATTTACGACCCTCGTCCTCGTATAGTTTCTTTGCAGACTGACGAATGCTGACCAATCCCATATCACGCATAAGTGTACGTACCATTTCGTTGCTGACTTTGACTCCTTCACTTTTCATTACCGCCGCAATTTTTGCTGCACCGAATATCTGATTGCTTTCGTCGTAAATCTCTTGTATCCGAAGGCGCAATTCCTCACGACGTTTTGCATACCACGTGTTGTCTTTCTTGTTGCGCAGCACGTGGTTATAAAATGTTCCACGTGGAATGTCAAACGCATCGCAGATCACGTGCACGTTATATTTGCCGTAAAGTTGTTCGGCAGCGTATAGCCTTTGTCTCAAAGGTGCCTTGGGGGTGCAGGTCGTAGATTTAAGAATTTCAACGATACTCTCCAAACGTGCGACCTTATTTTCAAGCAAATGAAAATTGCGAATATTGACTGTCCTTCTGCTATCGGCTTCCTGTTCTTCGCGGTAAGCTCGTAACCAACCGTAAAATGTACTCTTGGGTATACCGGTGTCGGCGAGGATATGCGCCGACGGTTCACCGGATATAACACGGTCAATGACCGCTTGCTTTTCTTCTTGAGTGTAAGTTTTCATGTTTTCAACTCCCATATTGAATGCATCCAAACTATTTTACGACATTTTCCGTAGGAATTGATAGAAATGCAGAAATATGATATAATAAAAACACTAATTATGGAGAAATATTTATGAAGCATTTACTAGTTGGAAATGGTATCAACATACAGTTTGATAAGTCAAGTTATACAGCCAAAGAAATTGTGCTCAGAATTTTGCAAAACTGTGATAGAACAGATTTCCCAGCTCACATTATTATTAATGAGCCTTATTTGATGAAAAACTATATAGGTCATCTCTTTTTGGAAGCGAGAATGGCTTTACAAGGATACTATGATGAATTTGCAAATTGCAAGGCCGAGGAAATGTCGTTGGCTTCTTTTAAAGAACAATATGTAAACAAATTAGCAACTTTGAAAATTACCGATATAGGTTTTGAGGACTATTACCTAATCCACGATCTCGTTTGCCACAAACATAATGTAGTAAATCCAGAACAATATGAGATTAGAGAATCAATGAGGTCAGCCTATTTGTTGGCGATATATAACGATGGCAAACTTGATGATTTGCATTTATCGTATCCATTAGCATTAATAGATTATCTAAATAGCTTTGAATCTATTTTTACGACAAATTACGATTCAAATGTTGATGCCGTATGTAAAAAAGAAATATATCATATACACGGGTGGTTCAAGCAGATTTCAGCAGTATACGATCCTGAGTCGTTTAGAAATCAACTCCCTGATGCTCCGATTAAAAACGCTTCAATAGATAACAACTTTTATTATCTATACTCAAATGCATTGACAACACATTACGGTGCATATAAGGAGTTTCAAGTGAAACAATACTTCCACGCAAATGATGCTGTTACGAAGTTGGCACTTGCATATAAAACAAACCCTACTGTTAAAAATGATGTTGACTTGTGGATAAAAGAAGAAAACATAATTGTCGCAAATATGGGATATGCTGTAAAAATGAAAGCGGAGAATCCTAATTTTAAATTTAAAGACGACTATCATTTTGACAAATTATCAAATATTCAAGGGAAACTTGAAATTTTGGGGTTATCGCCTTGGAATGACTTTCATGTTTTTGAAGCAATAGATAAATCAAATATAACGCAATGTACCTATTATTATTTTTCTTTAGAACAGTGTAACAAAATCAAAATACTTCTTCCTAATTTGATGGAAAAAGAGCGTATGAAATTTGTTTCCTTAGCTGATTTTTGGAGGAAAATATATGAAGAATAAAAGTATAATCAAATCAAAATCAGAATTCAACAAGTGGTTAGACATTGCAAATCTGTTTGCCCAAAGTATGTGTAGTTATAATGAAGTGTTAAAACAATTCAATAATTTGAGCAGTCAAGAACGAATCGAGATAAAAAGACAATTGAAAATATGCGATGAAGTAAGAAGAACAAAGATTTCAACCACAAATCAAGAAGATTGGATAATCGGCATAATGGTTGATGCACATATCATCGCTTCTCAATATGACATTGATCCCTTAACTGTCGTTGGTTGCTTGAATCCAATATGCAAATCAAATGAAAGATTATTTATTCGGTAAGGTTGACAAGATGGTGAGAGTTCAAATCCCTACACTAAACAGCCAATAATATCTTTTTTATAGTGATTAGACAGGCCTTAACAGCTCGTAACCCCCTTGATTTATCGGGGTTTGCGGGCTTTTCTTTATGCTCTGCACTCTTATGTATCATCCCTCGCACATCAGCAGATTTGCTTTTTCTTATCTGTTTTAGGAGGGACACCCGCATTAAGCGAAGGGATATACGCCTAAAATTGCGTTGGCAGACGCAACCTTTGAGGTGAAATTCAAGTGCGTGTAAGTGTTTGAGGTGGTCACTATCAACAATCGTCACATGTTTGTGTCCCACTCTTGTAATTGCTTCTCGCTTGCGAGAATTTACAAATTGTTTTAAAAAGCGGTTGTTCCATACCTTTCGACAAAGAATAACCACTTTTATCAAATTTATTTAGAGTTTCTCAGATTTACTAACGGACTTTTGTGACTTTAAATATGGATAACCTCCGTTTAAATCCGGTGATATTGCCCACGCATCATCAAAATCAAATCCTTCAAAATGATTCTTTATTTTCATTGTTTCTATTGTCAGTCCTTTAACGCTTGTAAATTCCTCATCTTTTTTATTAGTTGCCGCTCTTTCGACTTTCTGATATCCATACTTGTCAGCGTCAGTTCCATAGTATGAGCTTTGTATATCCACTTCAGAGCAGCTACCGTCACCTAAAAGTCCGCCGCGCCATCCGCCTGCGGTACTCCTAACACTTACCAAACCTAAAGTATAACAATATTTAATAGTCATCGGACAATACGAAGCTGTATCCGGGCTGCCGATAAATCCTCCGTAAATTTGATCGGCATAGGCGCTTGCTGCTTTTAACTTTCCAATGGTATAACAATTGGTAAAATTAGCGCATCCTTCCCCTACAAAACCACCGATACGCATGGTTGCATGGTATGATGTTGTTCCGTTTTCGATAACATGACTTTCAACTGTTGTATCGACGTAGCAGTTAATAAATTCTGTCACTATGATATTATCGCCATCTCTTCTCCATGAACTTTTTCCTGCAAAGGCGCCAGCTGCGCCACCATTTGTTGAAGAGCTTATGCGGACATTGCCTCCGACAATGCCTATGTTTTTTATCAAAGCCCCCTCAATACAACTAAATAGACCAGAATATTCTGAATCGTTATTTTCAAAAGGACTACCGCCATATTTGTATTCGAGATCAACATTCATATTTTTGATACAATATCCGTTTCCATCCAATGTACCTGTAAAAGGGGTTCCGCTTGAACAAAGAGGTTTCCAATTTTTATTTTGAGACAAATCTATGTCTGTTGTCAAAATGTAGTTACCACTCGGATTATATGTAATTTTCATCAATTCGTTTGCAGATGAAATTTCTATGATGTCCGTATCAACATCAGTATTATTATCTGTTTCACTATTCACTTCATTATCAACAATATTATCGTTTAATTTGTTGGTTTCGGATGTGTTTGTTGGTATACTTTCCGGAATATTCGATATATCTGTTTTCCCACATCCCGACAATGCACATACACATAAAACTAATACAGCGATTATCTTTTTATTTAGTTTTTTCTTAATTGCCTCACCCAAAGTGTTTTTCTGTTTTAATAAAGTTTTTTGTGATATTTGTGGAGCTCCCTCCTCAATAACTGAACCGTAGTTTTCGCAAAATTTTGTATTTCCCTCGATTTGCTTTCCGCAATTTGGACAAAACATGATTTTTTACCTCCTGAATATTAGAATTAAAGTTTTTTATTTTCAATTAGATTGACGCTGAAGTTCAATTTCTTCAATAATTAGGCATTCATCCGATTTAAAATACCATCCTTTACGTGTGCTAAGTGAATTACTGTCCCATTCGAGATTTTTTGTAACCCACGCCATGTTGATTTTCAACTTTTTATCTTCCGTTATTTCGAATTTACCCAGATCGATATCGTCAAATAACAGTTTGCAACTTTCGTTTTCATAGAAAACATGTATAGAAGTTAATGTAGAGCCAGTCCATCTTCTCATAAATTATTCTACTCGCTGAAATTGCTCATGATTTTTGTTTAACTCTTTTCAAAAAGTAGACTTTTTGACAATCGCTCCGAACAATATAAAGATGTAATGTGATATTGTAGATAGTTCTTGAATTTTTGCTTTTTAATATTGCCTTTTTGAAGTGTTTGTGATATTATTATTTATATATAGATAACCGTCAAAAAGTCTACTTTTTGACGGTTAAAATCTTTTGTGTATTAAATTGTATTCCCGTCTGCGACGATAAAAGGTTGATTCGCTCATGTTGCAAAGCTTGAGAGCATCTGCTGTCGAAAGCGTACCCTTATCCCAATCCTTAATAATTTTATCAAAATCATCAGGCAGAGGACTTTCCGGTCTTCCAAACTTTACACCTTTTGCTTTTGCGGCGGTGATACCTTGTGCCTGCCGTTTTTTTATGTTCTCTCGCTCACTTTGCGCCACAAAGGACAGAATTTGCAAAACAAGATCGGCAATAAAGGTTCCCATCAAATCCTTTCCTTGCCGCGTGTCGAGAAGCGGCATATCGAGAACACAGATGTCAATCCCGATATCCTTAGTGAGTATGCGCCACTGCTTTTGAATTTCTTCGTAATTTCGTCCGAGGCGGTCGATACTGAGTATGTAGAGCAGATCGCCGCTTTTTAATTTTCGTATCAGCTTTTTGTATTGCGGACGGTCAAAGTCTTTGCCCGACTGCTTGTCCATGTAGATGTTCTTTTTCGGAATCTCGCAAGCAGTCAGCGCGATCATCTGTCTATCCTCGTTCTGGTTGGTGCTTGATACTCGGACATATCCGTATGTGTTTGTCATTGGTATTACCTCCATTTTGCCTGTGTTTATTTTACAGCAGAACTGTAACAGGCGTTTGATTAAGTAATACCGCGAGTTAATATGCAATTTCAAGAAAATTTGTTTTGAGCAAAAATTTCCTCCGAACAGTAATAAAGTTCTGTTCGGAGGGCGATGTTTGTTAGCTTCCATACATCAGGCTGCTTTGAATCTCAAAAATTCATTTGTGTGACGATATTTGATATTGACAGCGGTCGAAATATCGCTGTGACCTAACCACTCCTGAATTTCTTTCAGACTGACCCCGTTTGCATATAACAGGCTTGCGCAGCTACGACGCTAACCATGCAGATTGGTATTTCTTTACGTGTATCGCCAATAATCAACTAGGTGCAGGAAGATGTACAGGGATGTATATTAGGGAGGAAGATATTTTTAGCTCAATTTATTTCCAACTAAAACTATATATAAAAGAGCATTTTATTTCAACTATACAGTATAGGCAAGAAATAGCAGAATATGATAATCAAATCGACAATACCTCTCAGGAATATCAAATAGCTTTTGAAAATAGTATGCGGCGCTATGAAAAATTTGTCAATGGGGAGATTGATATAATGGAATTACACGCAGCATTGGATTCTGCGAATGAATTAAAAGTAACTTTAGAGGGTTGTTTTAGCTCAAAAGACTACTTACCAAAAACAATATCAGATATTTCGAAAATTGTTGCGTGTGAGTGATAAGGAACTTACGCTCAGCGAGATTATGGATTGTATTGATAGGTAGCAATCGACGCTGGCAAGCAGATTACAGTGAAGCGGTGCATGTTCAAAGTTTTTGAGGATTACAAAAGAATTGACCAGACAGTATAGTTTCTCTTTTTCAGAAATCCTCTTGACAATTTACAACAATTGTGACATGATAACACCAAACTGACATGTCATGATTGGAGGAATAATTATGGCGCAGAAGACAATTCGGGGAAATGAGAAACTTGCTACGCAGATCAAATCCAGGCGAGGCGAGATGGGGTTAACCATTGAAGAAGCTGCTTCCCGCGCAGGAGTAGGGACGAAAACGTGGTGTCGATACGAGGCAGGCGAATCCATTCGCAGGGATAAATGCAAAGGAATTTGTAAGGCGCTGAACTGGCACAGCTTCCCGAATCAGGAAGGAGAAAAAAACGAAAAGATCTCTATTCAGGAATACAAAAATCATATCGCATGGTCTGAGTTTCTGGAGATTGAATTTGGCGCTGAAGCCGCCATGTCCTTTGCTGTGGGCAGCGACATCTTATATGACCACATTGAGGAGGATATGGAGGCCCTTTCTTCTTTGCCCGCTGGAACTCATATCGGACAACTAAGCATCTCTTGGCTGAATGACAGCCTTCCGGAACAATTCATGATGCATTACGACTATGAGTTTCTATACCGGATGAAATGCTCCTTATGCGAAATGAGGATGCGTGCCAAAAGCGATTTGCCCTTGACGGCGCATTGTGTAATGGAAGAGTTACTCATCTATCTTTGTAATGAAGAGGCCTCTGCTCTGATTGAGCTTAATGGAGGGATCTGTGGGATTAAAGATAGCGATGCCGTAGATTCCAAAGAGTGGGTGTTTGATCTGTTTGATGATATGGATATCATTAGTTTCTTGTATTCCAATATATATTTGAATTCGGATCATCCGTATCATTTTTCTCACTGGGCAGACCAACAGTTTTACACAAATTGATTTTTTGGTCAGGAATAAATGAAATCGCAGAAATACAAAATAAGAATGGAGGAAACATATGTTTGAACATATGAAGTGGGAAAATGTTTATGAACTCTGGCAGAGGGGTCGTTATTACTTTCCCAAGGCGCTTACCGACCATGTATCCGTTGAAACAGTATTTGTAGAATATAAACAAAATGGTTACATCTACGGATACGATTGGCTTGAATCTGAAGATGCTCAGAAAAGAAAACAACTAATTGAAAATAATCCCATAGAGTTTCTGCATTTCACAAAATCTACCAATAAAGGAACGATCCAGACAGCCGAAATGTTGATAGAGGCTCAAAACGAAGAGGAACTTGCCGCCGTATGGATAGCTGCTACAGCCAAAGAGTTGTCTGAATATATGATTGGAAATGGTGTTGGACGTTATGCAAATATGCTTCATATGGCCGCATGCGAATTCTTAAGAACCCGGTATGTTTTGTGGCATCACGCAATGAAAAGGCTGGCGCCGGATATCATGATTCCTTTGTCCGTTCTAGAGAATATTGTTTGTAAAGATGCGGAACCGGTTATGGGACTTATTCAAACGAATACCGTATTACTGAAAAGCTCTTGGAGTATTCTTAGATATTCCTCTCTGAAAGACGGAGATTTGTTAGAATCTCGCTTGCGTATAAGTCCTTAATGATTCAAAACAAGCTAAAAAGGCGATAATACGGTATTTAGTATATTTAACAGACGCTGTCTGTTAACGGATGGTCGAGGTTCCTCGCAAAGTTGTAAACTTTGAGGGAGTGGCACATGATTCTCATGCTATCGCCCATATTGCCTGCGACGGTTTTATCACGCTTGGAGTGAGGCTGGACGGGAGATCATTATCCCTATTGCCTGTCGTCGCCATATCGGGAGCCGACCGATAATCAAAGCCAACTGTTAATCGCTCCCTGCGGGAAACGAAAGCCAAAGACCCTAAAAACATAAAGGTGAAATCTCGTTGCTTTCTTTCCCGCGGATCGTGGCGCAGCGCTAATGTGGCTTATGCTTTCACAATAGCAATAGGAATGTGTTTGATGAATGGGTATTTAGTTGTCAAAGGACACGCCCATTCACTGCACAAAGCAGGAAACAGGCAGAGAGTTTTCGTTCAGAGCGGTATAGATAGATTCCTGTATCGTCTGATATTTGCCCCCTTCCTTATCTGCGATTTCCGAGTATATAAGTAGTAAGACCCGCAAAGTAATATAGCGCAAGCCGCCGCCTTTGTGTTTCGGGCAGTTGTTCCATAGCCTTATAAAGAGCTTCATAACGCAAATTACGAAAAACGGTTTCCTCCACCGATTCCGGGAGCATGGCCGCCCGGTCATATAGAGAACCCTCGGTAAGCTCTGAATGTTCGTAGCGCCGTTCCATTCGTTGAGAATAGAAAGGTCGTCCAGTTCAAAGCGATTCATCGCTTCAAACAATTCTCTTGTTATCTGAAATTTCTGCCACACGCCTTGTCCGTCCCAAAAGGAAAGAAAATGCTTGTCCTCTTTTTCGGTAAGCGTATAGGGATTGTATTTGTCTTTTCTGCGTTTCGGACGCTTCTCGTCTATAGTCGTTTACCTCCGATCAATCTGAATTTTTTTGAGATTCAGACTGACACGAAGGGCTGCGCTCGCTATGGAATAGCAAGAAACGTCATATTATGACATAAAAGAAACGCACCCACTTTACTGCAGCAATGTTAAACAAAGGCAGACGCACGTAAAACCACAATGCGTCTACCTTTGTTTTATCATTACATTTTGCCAAGAGATCCTGACTTTATTTATTTTAACATACTGCCGAGAATATTTTCAGCCGCCGCAAGAGCATCGACAATTTTGTCAGCGTCTCGCCCGCCGGAAGTCGCGCTGTCCGGACGGCCGCCTCCTTTTCCTCCCGTAACGGCGCTAACCTCGCGCAGCAGATTTCCCGCGTGCGCTCCAGCGGTTACAGCGTCTTTTCCACATGCGGCGATAAAGTTGATTTTTCCACCGTTGTTTATCGCCAGAACGGCAACGTTCAATGAATCTTCCGCTTTAAGCTGATCCGCCATGCTGCGAGCCATGTCCATCGTAGCAGCTCCGAGATCCGCGGTCATAAGCTTAACTGTTCCGATCGTCTTTGCAGAGGATCTGACGCCGTCCAGCTTTGCGGAAGCAAGAGAAGAGTTCAGCTTATCAATTTCTCTCTTCGCCTCTGCAAGCTCGCCGCTCAAATGAGAAGCGCGAGAGGCAATATCGGACGCGTTGTTAGCTTTCAGTTCCTTCGCGGTATCGCGAATAAGCCGATCCTTTTCATCAAGAAGTCCAAGAACCCCAAGTCCGGTTACGCCTTCAATGCGACGGACTCCGGCGGCTACCGACGATTCGGATAAAATCTTAAACAGGCCGAGTCGTCCGGTGTTGTCCATATGAGTTCCTCCGCACAGCTCGCATGAGAAATCTCCCATTTTTACAACTCTTACGAAAGAACCGTACTTTTCTCCGAAAAGAGCCGTCGCCCCCATTTTTTTCGCGCTTTCGATATCTGTTTCAACGGTTGTAATATCGTTTCCGACAAGTATATTCGCGTTTACAAGCGATTCAACTTCGGCAAGCTGCTCTTCCGTCATAGGCTCGTAATGGGAAAAGTCGAAGCGAACGCGCTCTTCGTCAACGTACGAACCAGCCTGCTCTACATGATTACCGAGGACGCGGCGCAAAGCGGCCTGAAGCAAATGGCACGCGGAGTGGTTGCGGCGTATGCTGTCGCGACGTATATCCGAAATATCGGCCGTGACGGAGTCTCCCACGCTGAACGAGCCGACCGCCACCGTGCAAAGATGCAGGTATACTCCATCGGATTTTTTTGTATCCGTAACGCTGAGAAGCGCGCCGTCCTTATATATTGTGCCAGAGTCTCCGACCTGTCCGCCTCCTTCGCCGTAGAATGGCGTGCGGTCGAGAATTATTGTGCAATCCCCCTCGGACACGGAGTCGACAGGTTCGTCTCCAGCAAGTATAGCTACGATCTTGGCATCCGTTCTGTAGTCCGTATATCCGGTGAAAACAGTTTTATCAACGTCGGAAAGAACCGTCTTCGACGCTTCGCTCCAGCCCGAGATATTAGCTCGCGCCGCCCTGGCTCTCGCGCGTTGAGCCTGCATCAGCTCGGAGAAAGTATCCTCGTCTATATTGAGATTGCTTTCGAGCGCTATCTCACGAGTAAGATCCAATGGGAATCCGAACGTATCATACAGTTTAAACGCTTCTTCTCCCGAGATAGCGTCGGCTCCCTCCTTAACGGCGCTGCGTATCAGATTTGAAAGGATAGTTAGTCCCGCGTCTATAGTAGCGTTAAAGCGATCTTCCTCGATGGAAAGAACCTTTTTAATGTAATCCTGCTTTTCACGCAGCTCTGGATATCCGGCTTCGTTTTCGCTGATTACCGATTCGCAAAGCTCCGGAAGGAATTCACGGTCTATTCCGAGAAGCTTTCCGTGACGAGCGGCGCGGCGAAGTATACGACGAAGCACATATCCCCTGCCCTCGTTAGAAGGAGTTACACCGTCGGAAATCATGAAAACGGCGCTCCTAATGTGGTCGGTAACAACACGAATAGATACGTCGTCTTTATCGTTCTCGCCATACTTTTTTCCGGATATCTCTACGACCTTGTTCAAAGTACCCCGGATGCTGTCAACTTCAAACATATTGTCCACGCCCTGCATTATGCATGCGAGACGCTCAAGTCCCATACCCGTGTCTATGTTTTTCTGAACGAGTTCCGTATAGTTTCCCTGCCCGTCGTTGTTGAACTGTGAAAACACGTTGTTCCATATTTCCATAAACCGATCGCAGTCGCACCCGGGACCGCAGTCCGGCTTGCCGCAACCGTATTTTTCACCGCGGTCGAAGTATATTTCAGAGCAGGGGCCGCATGGACCGGTTCCATGTTCCCAGAAGTTATCCGCCTTGCCAAGCTTCTTTATGCGAGCTTCCGGAACGCCGATTTCATCGCGCCAGATCGCGTACGCTTCGTCGTCTTTTTCATATACGGAAGGATAAAGCAGTTCCTCCGGAATTTCAAGAACTACCGTAAGGAATTCCCACGCCCAGTTAATCGCTTCTCTCTTGAAATAGTCTCCAAAAGAGAAATTGCCAAGCATTTCAAAATACGTACCGTGTCTGGCTGTAATACCGACGCGGTCTATGTCCGGCGTTCTTATACATTTCTGACAGGTAGTAACCCTGTTTCTCGGAGGCTCCGATTCGCCTGTAAAGAATTTTTTCATTGGCGCCATGCCGGAGTTAATTAGAAGGAGAGACTTGTCCCCCTGAGGAATTAGAGAATATGAAGGCAGGCGCAGATGGCCTTTCGATTCAAAAAATGAGAGATATTTTTCTCTCAGATCGTTTAGAGACGTCCATTTCATGGCGTGCGGTTTCCTTTCGTCGGATAATACGTGTCAATTTATTCTAATATTATATCATTATGAATAAATATTGTCAATGTAAAATAACCCGAGTTATATTAAACTTTACTGGTTTTCACGCCATAGACATTCTTCCGGCATATGCGACTCAAGGCTTTAAAGGCGGCGGGTGGTTTTTACGACAATAAAAAAATCCGGCAGAACCGTTTTCCCGCCCGTTCCGCATTTATTATACATAAACACAAAAGCGCGAGAGAGGCGTAAGAAAACGGTTTTATAGCCGGATTAAGTCACTCCCGGAATAACACGAACCGAAAGCGG